>JAPPNE010000017.1 GCA_028818775.1 Deltaproteobacteria bacterium
TGCACAGCGCGGGCGGCATCCGCTTCACCTACGCGCTGGACGAGCTGTCGCGCGACCACCGGATCCACATGATGGTCGCCCCCGGGTTCGACGGGACTCCGGCCCATGAGGGCGTCGACACCATGCCGGCGCTCGCCGATCTCGCCGGCGAGTTCGTGGATTCGGTCATCGGCGGGCCTTGCGACCTCGTAGGCCAGTCTTTCGGCGGGTTCCTGTCGGCGTGGGTGACGGTGCGCAACCCGGAAAAGATAAGTTCCGTCGTGCTCCAGTGCCCGTCGGGTTTCCGCCCGCCGCACATCCCGCAGAAACCTCCGGGCAGTCCGGAGGAGATGCGAAGCCGGATGTTCGCGCACCCGGAGCGCATCCCTCCGGGGGAAAAGACTCCGGAGCAGCTTGCCGAGAGCCGTGGGTGGGCGGACTACTACCACAAATCCGTCGGACTCGATGAGGCGCTCGTCGCCCTTTTGCCCGAGATCGAGCAGCAGACGCTGGTGCTGCAGGGAACGAAAGACGGCATGATGCCGCCCGAGAGCGGGCAGCTACTGGCGCGCGAGATCCCCCACGCCAAGCTGGTCTACGTTTATGACGCCGGACACAACATTGAGGTGGACCAGCCCGAACGGTTTGTCGCCCTGGTCCGTGACTTCTTCACGCGCGGTGAAGCCTTCATCGTCAATCCGGGTGACGAACAAGCGGGCGTGACGGCGGCGGCCCGCCAACCGGGCACCGCCTGATTCCCCTGCGAACGTTGTCTCAAGAGTCAATGACCTCGACTTCAATGATTCTCTGTGCCGGCCTGCTCTTGCTGGCCTGCGTCTTTGCCGCTGCGCCCCGCGCCGTGGCGCAGACGGAAGCGGCTTGTCCACTCCCCGCGGGGGTGACTCCTCCTCCGGATCCGCCGGTGACGGCGCAACAGGTGGAAGATGGCGGCAGTCTGAGGGACTTCGCTCTGGCCGTGACAGCGCAATTCAGGAGCCAGAACGAGTCGACGGATCTCGGGCCATTCCTCTACTTTTCGTGTCTCCTCAGGCAAGACGATGGCGTTTGGCGTTCCGGTACCACATACGCCGTGGCCCTGTCCCTCGACGGCAGGCTGTTCCTGCATACGAAGGACATGGCGCTCACGGGCAGGCAACTCCACCCGTCGATCTATGAAGCAATCCTTTCCGCGCTGGTTGTCCCCCAAACTGTTCTGGCCGATCTGGCGTCTCCGGATCCTGCCGTGGCCGGCCGCGCTCAAGCCGCCGTCGTCGGCACACTGTCGCAAGAACCGGATGGCCCGTTCGATGCGACCTCCGTGGTGCCGGGCGCCTCCGGTCATGCCAGTGTCTATGTCTCCACCGCCTATGGGGGTTTGCCGTTCGTGGCGCTTGCCGGATTCGATCTCGGCGAGTCTCACTTGGTCCCCTTGGCCGCGGAACAAATCGATCACGGCGCCCCGGCCGTTACGGCCAGAGACGTGGTGGACCGGGCAACGTTGAAGGCCTTCGTCACGGAAGCGGGGAATTTCGTTACCGGGCTCTTGAAGAGCGGAGATCCGGCCGCCAGCGCGAAGGCGTTCATCGCCTTGCGGGATCCGAACGGGCCGTGGAGACACGGTTCGGTGTACCTCTACATCCTGGATCGCACCACCGACGCGATCCTGTTTCACGGAGCGTTTCCGAACCGGTTCGAGCTTCGACCCTTGACCCCCACCGTCCGGGATGCCGTCACGGGAGAGTTGATTCTGCCGCGGGTTCTCGACGCGGCGAAGAGCAGCCCGGAAGGCGGCTTCGTCGAGTATTACTTCGACGATCCCGCTGACCACACCGACAGCGCCGACGTCCCCAAGGTGGGCTACGCTCGCGCGTTCACCGATGAAATCGTGACCCCGCGGGGAAGACGCCCGATCAACTTCATCGTCGGGTCGGGATTTTACCAGAGCTCGCCCAATGTAGTCGCCGCGCGCCGGAACACGGCCGTCAAGTCCGTGCTGCCCCAGGTGATGCGCGCCATGACCGCCAGCGCGGTGGACGCCGTCTCGGGCCGGATCCAGCAGGCGAACTCCGGCACTGCCTCGGCCAAAGGGTTCACCCTCGGCGGTGCTTCAACGCTGTCCGATGCCCTGCTGGCAAACGGGCGGGCGCTGGGGAACGGCACCTTCGACCTTGGCCGGCTGCTCGATGGCTCATCCTTCACCCTGCCGCTCAACGCGGCGGGAGCCGGTGGCCTGTTGGGAAACCTGGCGTTTTGGGGAAGCGGCGACTACCGCAACTTCTCCGGCGGCAACGCGGAGACGGTGGACTACGACGGCAACGTGATGGGGGCCAACATCGGGGTGGACACCAGGCTGAGCGAGGACCTGCTGGCGGGAGTCTCGCTGGGGTGGGCGCGGGGAACCGTGGACTACACGGCCTCCGGGGTGACGGGCGAGGCCGCGACCACCGTGACGAGCGTCAATCCGTACGTGGGCTGGCAGTCCCCGGGCGGCATGAACCTGTGGGTTACGGGGGGCTATGGCTGGGGCGAGGTGGAACTCGACGAGTCGGGAGGCACGGAAGCGAGCGACCTGACGCAGCGGATGGTGGCGGCCGGGGTGAACGGGCCTGTGTTGTCCAGCGATGGGGTGGTCGGGGGCGGCACTACGAGCCTGCGTCTGAAGGGCGAGACGGCGTTTTCGTGGGCGGATATCGACGGTTCCGGGACTCTCGAGGAAACGACGTTGAGCGCCAGCCGGCATCGGCTGATGTTGGAAGGGGTGCACGAGCGGAGACTTGACTCGGGGGCGACCTTTACGCCGTCCATCGAGGTGGGCATGCGCTATGACGGCGGCGACGGCGACACGGGTGGCGGCGTCGAGACCGGAGGAGGCCTGCGTTACGCGGACGCCGCCTCGGGACTGACCGTCGAAGGCCGGGCCCGGACCCTGTTCGCCCACAGCGGCGATTACGAGGAGTGGGGTGTGAGCGGGTTGTTGCGGCTCGATCCGGGCGAGGCGGGCCTGGGGTTCGCGGTGAGCCTGCGGCCGGCCTGGGGCCCGACGGCGGGCGGCGTGAAACGGCTATGGAACACCGGCGTCACCGACTTGGTGGCAGACGATCAAACGGGGCGCGTCCATGCGCGGGTAGCGTATGGTTTCGGCACCTCGTGGGGCGGCCGGGGCGTGCTGACTCCCTACACCGACGTGTCGCTCTCCGGGGCGGGGTCACGGCGGTTCAGCCTCGGCGGGCAGTTCACGCTGGGGTCGTCCGTCAGGATGAGCCTGGAAGGCATGCACCGCAATCCGGCTCGCGGCGGCGCCAACCATGGCGTCATGCTGAGCGCCAGCATGACCTGGTAGTCGTACCGGCAACCCCCTTTTCTCCCATCGCCGGCGGCGGCAGCCAACTACTTCCGCTGCAGGTCCGGATCGGCGAGAGTGGTGTCCTGTCCCGGCGGCGCCTCGTTCAACGCCTCTTCGAGCGAAGGTCTCGGCGCCCATTCCTCGGGCGGCCGGGCCTCGCCCTCCCAGTCCACTTGGTCGAGCCCCCAGAAAATTTCCAGACTGTGGCCGTCGGGGTCGCGGAACTCCACCGACACCTGACAGCCGGCTCGACGGCGGCCGTGGAAATCGATGGGCACGCCGTGCTTCTCGAGGTGGTCCCGGGCGCGGAAGACATCGTCGAGTGTGGGGACCTCGAACGCCAGGTGGTGCAGTTCCCGGCCCTCGGAAGTATCCTCGGCCTGACCGATGACGCCGAGCCCATGATGGTCTTCGTTGAAGCGCATGAACACCATCCGGCCCGGCACCATGCTCTCCGGGTAGACGTCGGAAACCTTGAAGCCGAGCACCTGGGTGTAGAACCGGACGGAGGCGTCGATGTCCCGGACCACCAGCACGGCGTGACTCATGTTGCCGATACGGAAGGGCATGTCGGCCGGCGGCTGGATTCCCTTCATCGCCTGCACCTCCGGGGCGTGTAGACCTTCCAGATCGACCTTGCCTCGTTGAGTCATGTTCCTGGCCATGTCCGAAGTCCTCCATGACGGCGACTGCGTTCCGCCCCGATCCTTTGGGCTTGCTTTGGCGTGACTTGCGCTATACCGTATAGCCCAATCATCAGCACGCCGCGAGCGGACCCATGCCGCGGCGTGCTCAACGGTGCCCGGTCTGCCGCGGCCGCATGGCCGGCGGCGATCACAGACATGGGAGGCTGACATGAGCGCAATACCTCGTACCAAATTCATGGCGTTGGCCGCGGCTCTAGCGGTGTTGCTGGCGGCGGCTGCCGCCTCGGCGCAGACCGTCAAGGTGGCGGTTCCGACGTTCCTTACCGGCGGCGGCGCGCCGACTTACGGCACCGCATCCAAGAACGGCGTGGAGCTGGTGGTCCGCGCCATCAACGAAGGGACCCTGCCGGCGCCCTACAACAGCGTCGGGCTGGCCGGCCGCAAGATCGATCTCGTGGTCTACGACGAGTCGGGCGGCGGCACCAAGCAGGTGACGGAGCTGCGCAACAAGGTGCAGAAGGAGGGCGTGGATGTCGTGGTCGGCTATGTCTCCTCCGGGAGCTGCGCCGCCATCGCCCGGGTGGTGGAGGAGCTTCGGGTCCTGACTCTGCTGACGGTATGCGGCACGCCGCGCGTCTTCGAGGAGCTGGTGAAGGAGCCGAAGTACCTCTTCCGCATCATCAACCATAGCACCGCGGGCAACGTGGGCGCCGCGCACTACGTCGTCAAGAAGCTCCGGAACGAGGCCAAGGACGGCTACATGGGCATCAACCAGAACTACGCCTGGGGCCAGGATGCCTGGCGCGATTTCAACCTGGGCGTGCAGACCCTGGCGCCGGAACTCAGGCCGGCCAAGAAGCAGCAGTTCCCCAAGCTGTTCTCCGGCCAGTACGGCACCGAGATCTCGGTGCTGCTCAGAGCCAGGCAGAAGGTGGTGCACTCGAGCTTCTGGGGCGGCGACATCGAGGCCTTGATCGCCCAGGGCAAAGCCAGGGGACTGTTCAAGCGCAAGACGTTCGTTTTCACGGTAGGCGAAATAACGGCCCACCGGATCGGCAAGAAGTTCCCGCCGGGACAGCTCGCCCGCGGTCCCTACGGATTGTACGCGGAGGGTATCGACACCCCGCTCAACAAGTGGTTCCGGAGCGAGTACCGCAAGGCGTACAAGCAGCCGCCTTCGTCGCCGGCCTATCACTACGCCGATGGCATCGTGGCGGCAAAGTACGCCTACGACACGGCCATGAAGGCCAACGGCGGCAAGTTCCCGTCCACCGACCAGGTGATCAAGGCGCTGGAGCACGCCACCTTCGACATCCTCGCCGCCAAGGTCAAGATGTCCATCGGCAAGGGGCACCAGGCGGTCACCTCGGACCGCTGGGGCTATGCCGAGTGGGACGATGCCAAGGGCGAGATCGTGGTCAGGGACGTGGTGGAATTCAAGGCCGAGTGCGTGAACCCGCCGGAAGGCGTCAACGCGGCGGACTGGGTCAAGGGCGGCATGAAGGGCGCCCAGTGCGACTGAGGAACCGTTGGATCTCGAGCTGCTACTGATCATCCTGGTTGACGGTCTCGTCTACGGCTCCTACCTGTTCATGGTGGCCGTGGGCCTGACCGTCATCTGCGGCGTCCAGAAGCTCCTCAACGTCACCCACGGAGCGCTGTACGCGTTCGGCGCCTATCTCGCGGCCACGCTGCTGATCCTCTATTTCCGGGTGGACTGGCCGCAGTTCGGCGCCTTCGCGGTCATGCTGTTGGCGGCGGCCTTCCTCGGGGTGGTCTTCGGCCTCATCATCGAGCGCGGCCTGCTGCGCCATCTCTATCACGAGGACGAGCACATCATCGTGCTGGCGACCTTCGCGGCGTTCCTGGTGCTCGAGGACGTGCTGCTGCTGATCTGGGGCACCGATCCCTATCTCGCGCCGGAGCCCCTCGGGCTGCTGGGCTCGACGGAGATCGCCGGGCTTCCCTTCGACAACTACAGCCTGTCCATGGTGCTCTTGTCGGCCGTGGTGGCCGCGGTGCTGTGGTACGGGCTCAACCGGACCCAGTTCGGCAAGCTTCTGCTGGCGGTGATCTATGACCGGGAACTGGCCCAGGCCATGGGGATCAACGTCAACCGGATCTTCCTGTTGACCTTCATGCTGGGCTCGTTCCTGGGGGCCCTGGGCGGCGCCTACCAAGCGCCGGCGATCTCGGTCCAGCCCGGCATCGGAGTGGAGGTGATCGTGCTGGCGTTCGCCGTGGTGGTCATCGGCGGCATGGGCAGCATTCCCGGCGCCCTCATCGGCTCGGTGATCGTGGGCGTGGCGCGGGCCTTCGCCGTGCACCAGGAGCCGGCCCTGGAGCTGTTCGTCATCTACTTGATCATGGCCGCGGTGCTCATCGTCCGGCCTCAGGGGCTGTTCGCGCCCGCCAAGCCGAGAACCATATGAGCTGGCGCCAGGACAAGACCCTTTGGGGCCTGACCATCGGGCTCGTCGCACTGCTGGTGCTCAACTTCGTGGTGCCCGACTGGTTCCGCAATATCCTGACGCTTTCCCTGGCCCGGGGTTCGGTGGCGCTGGGGCTGCTGGTGCTGTGGCGCTGCGGGTTGATCTCCTTCGGCCACGCGCTTTACTTCGGCTTCGGCGCCTACACCGTGGGGCTCATGAGCCGCTACCTGGGCATCACCGACGCCTTCCTGACCATCGCCTGCGGGGTGGTGACCGCGGGCCTTCTGGCGTACGGCCTGGGTTTCCTGCTGCGGCAGTACCGGGGCATCTTCTTCGCGCTGCTGAACATGGCGTTCTCCATGATCCTCTACGGCGTGCTGGCCAAGCTCGAGGAGCTGGGGTCCACCGACGGCATCAGCCTGGAGGCCACGACCTACCTCTGGTACGCGCCCCTGGGGGCGGAGAACAAGACCGCGCTGTTCGTGTTCGCCGCGATCCTGACCTGGGGGGTGGCGGTGCTGGTGCACCTCTACCTGCGCTCCACCCTGGGCAACATGACCACCGCGGTGCGGGAGAACGAGATCCGCCTGGGTTACCTGGGCTACTCCGGGGAGCGGGCGGTCCATGCAAAATACGTGATCTCCGGACTGCTTGGCGGGTTCGGCGGCGCCGTCGCCGCCCTCACCATCGGCCACGTGGACCCGGACTCCATGGTGTACTGGCCGGTGTCCGGGGACTTCGTCTTCATCGCCATCCTGAGCGGCACCGGCAACGTCGTCGCGCCCTTCATCGGCGCGTTGATGTACGAGCTCATACGCACCTATGCCTTCGACCAGTTCCCGGGAATCTGGCAGTTGATCATGGGCGGAACGCTGCTCGCCATCATCATGTTCCTGCCCAATGGACTGTGGTCGCTGGTGGAACGGCGGCGGAACAGGGCGGGGCCGGGGTCCGCCGACCGGCTCCAAGCGAGAGAGGAAGAGGCATAGCCGCCGTGTCCACCGTCCTGGAAGTCCACGATCTCGAGAAGTCCTTTGGCGCCGTGGTGGCCGCCCACGACATCAACGTCGTGGTGGAGGAAGGCGAGACCATCGGCGTCATCGGCGCCAACGGCGCGGGCAAGACCACCTTCGTCAACCTGGTCACCGGCCATCTCCCGCCCGGCGGCGGCACCGTGGAATTCATGGGCCAGAGCATCCTCGGGCTCTCGGTGCGGGCCATCACGCGCCTGGGCCTTTGCCGCTCCTTTCAGGTGCCCCAGGTCTTCCTCTCGGAGACCGTCTTCGACAACTTGATGATGGCCTTCGGCGTCGCCGAAGAGGACGGCGCGGGCCTGTTGACGCCGCTCATGGAGGAAGAGCGGGCGGCCCGGGTGGAAGCCCACCTGGCGCGCTACCAGATCGCGGAGTACCGGGACGTCATCGGCTCCGCGCTGCCCCAGGGTATCCGCAAGCTCCTGGACATCGCCATGGCCACGGTGCGCAAGCCCAGGCTGCTCATGCTCGACGAGCCCACCAGCGGCATCAGCGCGGAAGAGAAGTTCGCCATCATGGACATCCTCATGCAGGCCTTGAAGGAGGAGCGCACCACCGTCCTGTTCATCGAGCACGACATGGAGATCGTCGAACGCTACGTGGACCGCGTGCTCGCCTTCTACCAGGGGGAGATCATCTGCGACGCCCCCACCGCGCGGGCGATGCGGGACGACGGCGTGCGGGAATACGTGCTGGGCCGGGGGCATGACCCGGGCACGGAAGCACGGACAGCGGCATCAGGGCGTTCCCCGTCCGGTGAGGAGACTCTCGCCGTCAGCGATCTCGACGTGAGCATCGGCGCCACCCCGATCCTGCGCGGGATCCATTTGAGCGTCCCGTCGGGATCCATGTGCGGCCTCATCGGCCGCAACGGCGCCGGCAAGACCACGTTCATGCGCGCGGTCATGGGTGCGCTCTCGGTCCAGCGGGGCACGGTACGGCTCGGCGACGTCGACCTTGCCGCGACCCCGGCCCATCGCCGCGCCCACCTGGGCATCGGCTTCATGCCCGAGGACCGCCGGCTGGTGCCCGAGCTGACCGCCGAAGAGAACATCCTGCTGCCCGTCTGGGCTACCGGCGCGGACAACGCCCGCGAGCGCCTCCGGTGGATCTACGGCCTCATGCCCGAGGTCGAGGAGTTTCGCCACCGCGGCGCCACGAGCCTGTCCGGCGGCCAGCAGAAGTTCGTCGCCTTCGCCCGCGCGCTGATGGGTGGCACCAGGCTGCTCTTGCTGGACGAGCCCGGCGAAGGCATCGCGCCGATCTTCGCCCAGCGCATGGTGGAAATACTCGACGACCTCAAGAAGGAGGGCGCCTCCGTGCTGGTGGCCGAGTCCAACGACGTCCACATCGCCAGGCTCCTCGACCGTACCTTCGTCATCGAGCGCGGCAGCATCGTGGACGACGGGTAGAGGAAAAATGGCGCCATGGACCGTGGGTTGACGTGAACCCTGCGGGGACTTGTGGTAGCTTGAGCAGGAGAGAAAGGAAGAGGAGGCTATCGTTTGCGGACTCCGAATCGTTTGAACATTACGTTGTTCTCCAGCGTCGTGGCCGGTGCAGTCGTCGGGTTGCCGGCCTACGCGTATTTTTATGGTTATTCCTGGGTCGATTGGGCCATGTTCGTGGTGCTCTACGTCATCACGGGACTCGGCATTACCGTGGGGTACCACCGCTTGCTGGCCCACCGAAGTTTTGCCTGCACCGATTGGGTGAAGGGCCTTCTCTTGATCGCAGGAGGATGGGCTCTACAAAATTCAGGCTTCAGATGGACAGCGGATCATATCCGCCATCATGCCCGGTGCGACCAGGAAGAAGATCCTTACAGTGCCAAGCGAGGATTCTGGCATAGTCATTGCGGTTGGCTGTTCTGGAGCGACCCCCATAGAGACGATAAATTTGCCCGCAAGCTGAAACAGGACGCGGTCGTGATGTGGCAACATCGCTACTACATCCCCATTGTCCTTTCCGGCCTGGCGCTGCCCTTCGTGGTGGGCTTCTTGTACGACGGCTGGTTCGGGGGGCTGGGCTGTTTCCTGCTCGCCGGAGTCGGGCGGACCTTCTTTGTCTTGAACTCCACGTTTTGCATCAATTCCATTTGCCACCTGTGGGGTACCCAACCTCACGGGGTATCCGATTCCAGTCGTGACAGTTGGTGGATCTCGCTCATCACCTTCGGAGAGGGCTACCACAATTATCACCACAGGTATCAAAGCGATTATCGGAACGGCCCTCAGTGGTATAACTTCGATCCGTCCAAGTGGCTCATCTACAGTCTTTCCCTCGTAGGGCTCGCCAGTTCCTTGCGCCGGTTTTCCTGATCGGGACAGTCGGCTAGTCCGCGCCGGGCCGGTCGCCGGGCAGGTCACGCGGCTTGAGAGCGCGGATGGCCAGCGGCCCCACCAGCAGCACGACGGCGATGTGGCCGAAGGCGATGCCCCAGTTGAGCACGCTTTCGCCGCCGAGCACGTGCAGGATCAGGCCCATCATCAACGGCCCGACAAAGCCGCCGCCGTAGCCCAGCATCGCGTGCACGGCCAGCGCGGCGCCGCGCCTCTCGGGGTCGGCGTTGCCGACCGTGCCGGCGGTGAGCGACGAGGAATCCGCGTAGATCGCCGCGTTGTAGAGGAGACAGACGACGGCGGCCGTGCCGTATCCCACCCCCGCCGTAAAGCCCACTGCCAGCGCCAATGCCATGGATACCGTGAACACCAGCAGGATCCAGCGCTTGCGGCCCAGGCGCCGCGCCATCTCGTTGCCGAGGACGCTGGAGGCCGTGCCGAGCAGGCTCGCCAGGGTCGCCACCACGGTCGGAACGAGGACATTCGGCGCACCGGGGCCCTGGGCCGCCGCGAAGGTCAGGAAAGTCACCATCCAGGAACGGACGACGAACATCTCCCAGGTGTGCACGCAGTATCCCAGGGCATAGGCCATGACCGAGGTGTTGCGGAGCACCGGCTTGAAGTCCAGGATCCGCGGCGCGGAGGCCGGCCGTTCCCGCCGCGGACTTGCCGGGAAAAGGGTCAGGGCCACGAGCAACGCCCCGAACGCCCCGCCGGCCCCGACCATGAACGCGGCCTGCCAGCCGAATTGCGCCGTCACCGCGCCGGCGATGACGAAGGAGAACGAGCTGCTGATCCCCGTGCTGGCGCCGTGAACGGCCACGGCGCGCGATTGTGCCGGCCCCTCCACCCGTTCGGACAACGCCTTGAGCCCCACCATGTAGGTGCCGGCCCAGCCGATGCCGTTCAGCGCGCGAAAGACGAGGCCGGTCCAGAACCCCTCCGCCAGGAAGGCCATGCCGAGATGGGCCAGCATGGTGGTGGAAACCGCGCACATGTAGACCTTGCGCGCGTCGACCCGGTCCGTCAGCGGCAGCAGGATCGGCACCGCGGCGGCGTAGGCGCCGAACATGATGCCGGAAAGCCACCCCGCCTGCGCGTGGCTGAGGGACCATTCCGCGAAGAAGGCCGGCAGCAGCGCCGCGAACGCCATGGCGCCGATCTGGGCCAGGGATTGCGCCAGACAGAAGACGGCGATGATGAATATTTCCCTCGTGCCGCGCTCCACCCGTCGTATGATAGGATAGTCGTCGGTGCATAGGAACACACGAAGGACGAAGGAGGTTCGGCCATGCCCAAGCCAGAGCTAGAGTTCTTTCCGGTGGACGACCTGCCCTGGGTGCCGGTGGAGGGCGCGCCGCCGGGTCACTATCAAAAGATCCTGACCGAGGACCCGGAGATCGGTTTCGTCACCCGGCTTCTCAAGGTGGACCCGGGCGGGGCGAGCACGGAGACCTTCGTCCACGATTTCTGGGAGGAGGTGTACATCGTGGAGGGAAGCCAGTGGGATGGAGACCGCCTCCTCAAGAAGGGCATGTATGCCTGCCGTCCCCCGGGAATGAAGCACGGTCCCTACCGGACCGAGGAAGGCTGCACCACGCTGGAGTTTCGTTACGTCAGGCCGTGAGCGTGGGCGGACCGGGAGTGGCGAAACCGGGGGTCCGTGGTTCGGGCAGTGGATTCGTTGCGCGAGCGGTTGAAATCAGCCCGGTGCGAGCACGAAGTCGAAGCGCCCGAGCCAGCCTTGCGGAGTGCGGCTCAGGTCCAGCAACAGGTCGTCATGAAAGATGTTGTCCCGGGCGTTCTCGTCGGGCACGTCGGGAAAGTAGAGCTGGGTCGTGAGCAGGCGCGTGGCCGGGCCCTGGACCTTGACGTGGATATGCGGCGTGCGCCCCGTATAGCGCACCGGCCGGATGGTCTCGAAGCGAAACGCCCCGGCGGGGTCGGTGTACTGATGGCCGCGGTACCGGAACCCCGAGTTGTCGTAGCGCCCGTTCTCGTCGGCATGCCAGATGTCGACCACGGCGCCGCCGATGGGACGGCAGTCCGGCGAGAGCACAAGCCCCTGCAGCACCAGCGACCGGCCGTTCGAGCCCGGTTCCCGTAGACTGGTGCGGAGCGGCGTCCCCGGCGTGTAGAACGGTCCCTCGGTCGTCTCGGGTATGGCACGCGTGCAGGCAAGTGGCGGCGCCAGTCCGAGCGAGCGGTCCGCCGCGGGACCAGAAAAAGGATAGTCCAGGAGCGTCGCCCGCGAACAGGCCAGCCACGACAGGCCCGTGACACCCGCTGCTGCCGCGGCAAACAAGGCGCCGCGGCGGGAGTACCTACGATTCCACATGAAAAAATCATAGGCTGACTCAGGAGGATTGTAAAACGGACTCCAGCGGAAGAAACGACTTTCTGCTTTACGACGGCGAGTGCGTCTACTGCCGCACGTATGCGCGGAAGTCCAGGTTCAGGACCGCCGACGGAGGGCGGTTGCGGTTCATCGACGGCAGAAACGCTCCTGCCCTCGTGGACGAGTTGCGGCGGGATGGCTGCGACCTCGAAGACGGCATGATCCTCGTTCTGGAGGGCCGGCGTTACCAGGGAGCCGAGGCCATGGAGGCGCTCGGTTCCCTGGCCTCAGAACCCGGTTGGGTCAACATGCTCACGAGATGGGTGGGGTCCAGCTCCGAACGGGCGCGCTTCTTCTACCCGTGGTTCCGGCGGTTGCGTCATGTGGGTCTCTGGATGGCCGGCAAGTCGGGTTTCCGCAAGTGAAGGCGAGAGGGAATTTCCCCGCCGCCGGGGAAGCCCTATACTGGACGCTCCATGGCACATGCGTGGGACCGACGCAGCGACAAGGAGCTGGTGGAGCTATGCAACCGCGGCGACCGCGATGAGGCGGTCCGGGCCTTTGAAACGCTGTACCGGCGGCACCGCGACTACGTCACGCGGGTGGCCCTGCGATTCGGCGCCGACCGGGACGCGGCCGTCGACGTGCTGCAGGAGACGTTTCTCTACCTGCTGAAGAAGTTTCCCCCCACGGGCGAAGGGCTGGTGCTCACGGCGCAGCTCCGGTCGTTGCTCTATCCGGTAGCCAAGAACCTGACCCTTTCCTCCCTGCGGCAGCGAGCGCGCCTGGACGATTCCGAGGAGTTCGATCCGGACCGGTTGCAGGCGCCGAGCGGCACCGATCCGGCGGAGCGAGACCCGGCGCGGTTGTCGGCGGCTCTGGCCCGTCTTTCCGCGGAGCGCCGCGAGGTGCTGCTCCTGCGCTTCGTCGACGACATGTCCCTGCAGGACATCGCGGACACCCTTTCCATACCCCTCGGCACCGTCAAGTCCCGGCTCCATCTCGCGGTCAGAGAGTTGCGGGAAAGCCCCGAGATCAAGGATTTCGGCAAGCCGTGAACCTTTTGGCCGCCTCGCGCGCTTAACGGGGTGGAACCATGGAGCGCGACGACGACAGAAGGATCCTGCCCACGCGACCGGCACACGGCATGCCGTCCGCTGAAGAAGAGATCGACCTGCCCGAGGAGTTGGCCCAGGAACTCGCCCGCCTCGACAGGTCGGTGGCGGTCATGTCGCCGGAGGCGGACCGGCGCATTGCCGAGGCGGCCAGAGAGCACTTCCTGACGCGGCCGCGGCGCGCGCGTCCGGCCGGGTTTCGTTGGGCCATGGCGGGAAGCCTGGCCGCGAGCCTCCTGGTGGGTGTTCTTCTCTGGCGGACGTACACGCCGATGGGACCCGCCGACCTACGGGTCGCTACCGTCGCCGGCATACCCGACGACGTCGACGGCTCCGGGACCGTGGACATTCTCGACGCCTTTGCCCTGGCCCGCATGGCGCGCGCCGACCGTGCGCCTGCCGCTCAAACGAAGATCGACGCCCTGGCCATGAGCGTCGTGGCGTTGGACGGTTCCGCGGACAAGCTATGAATCGCCGGCGCTTGACACTTCTGCTTTGCTTTGCGCTCTGGGCCGCCGCCTTGCCGGGCTGGTCGTACGCGGAATACACGAAGGTCCGTTTCGCGGCCCTCGACATCCACCTGGAATCCGCCGAGCCCGTGGCGGCTTGGCAGTTCGAGCTGTCGGAAGCCGCCGGCGGGATGCGCGTGGTGGGGGTCGAGAACGGGGACAGTCCGGCGTTTGCCAGGGCACCCTACTATGACCGAAAGGCCGTCAACGACGGCCGTGCCGACCGCATCATCGTCGCCGATTTCACGTTGCGGTCCGGGAACGAACTTCCGGTGGGCAGGTTCCGCATCGCCACCGTTCACGTTCACCTCACCGGCGACTCCGAGCCCGAATACGTTCTGAGACTGGTCACGGCAGGCAACGCCGAGGGCAAACCCGTGCCCGCCACCGTACATCTCGACATCCAGCCAGGGAGATCGCGTAAATGAAACAGCAAGGAATCGCCGATACGTGGACGACCGTGGCCGCCCTGTGCATGCTCCTGATGGTAGCGGCATGCGCGACCGACGCGCCGGACCCCGAGCCGGGTGGCGCCGTCGCTGGTCCGGCCTCGCCCCAAGGCGGAACCGGGCAGGTTTCCGGTGTCCCGTCTCCGCCGGCCGCTGGGGCCGCCCTGGAACGCAGGACCGACAGCCATGCCTCCTCGCCCCCTCCGCGGTCCTTGAGGCACCGGGCTTTCCGGAGAAAGGGAGGGGGCGGTGGACCGCTGTTTGCGCCGCTAATGGTTCAATCAGCAACTGCCGACCTGGCGACAGCGCCAGTCCGGTCGCTGGACCCGGATGAAGAGCTTTGGGTCATTGTAACGCCGCGGCCGGCCGATACCGACCAATCGCGGGCGCAACCGGAACATCCGGGCTCGGGAGCGCTGGTGACCACACGCCCCTCCGCAGGAGAGGAGAAGGCGGAGGTCCCGCTTCCGCTCACGCACACCGAGGTTCACGCGGCGATCACCGGGTACGTGGGCACGGTAGACGTCACCCAACAGTTTGAGAACCCCTTCGACGAGAAAATCGAGGCCGTCTACATGTTCCCGCTGCCCGAGAAGGCCGCGGTGAGCGAGTTCGTGATGACCATCGGCGAACGCCGCATCCGCGGCATCCTGAGGGAGAAGGAGGAGGCCGAGGCCATCTACCGGGAGGCGCGCGCGCAAGGCTACCAGGCGAGCCTGCTGACCCAGCACCGCCCCAACATCTTCGAGCAGAAGGTGGCCAACATCGAGCCCGGCAAGCGCATCGACGTGAACATCCGCTACTTCCACTCGCTGGCCTACCGCGACGGCTGGTACACGTTCGTGCTCCCTACCGTGGTGGGTCCGCGCTACAACCCGCCCGGCTCCAAGGACCCCGTGCACCCGCTTCCGCGGACGCACGTTCA
Source organism: Deltaproteobacteria bacterium (assembly GCA_028818775.1). NCBI lineage: Bacteria > Pseudomonadati > Myxococcota > Myxococcia > Deltaproteobacteria bacterium. The sequence continues at coordinate 15,114 of JAPPNE010000017.1, forward strand.
ACCCGTATCCACCGGCACGGGCGTGCGCTATCTGCGGCCCGAGGAACGATCGGGGCACGACATCGGCATCACGGTGAAGCTCGACGCCGGCGTCGCCATCGAGGCCATCGAGTCGAGCCACCGCATCGACCAGACGCGCGCGGCTCCCGATGCCGCCACCATCAGGCTCGCCGACCAGGCGACGATCCCCAACCGGGACTTCGTCCTCAAGTTCAAGGTGGCGGGCGGCCGCGTCAAGACGAACCTCCTGACCTACGTGGACCGCAAGAAGGGACAGGGGTACTTCACCATGGTGCTTTATCCGCCCGAACATCTCGACGCCGCGCCGCGGCATCCCATGGAGATGGTGTTCGTGCTCGACTGCTCGGGCTCCATGCAGGGCGAACCCATCGCCCAGGCCAAGGCGGCCATTCTCGCGGCCCTGGACCTGCTCAAGCCCGGAGACACCTTCCAGGTGATCCGCTTCTCCAACAACGCCAGCCGGTTCGGACCCAACCCCGTACCGGCCACGCCGGAGAACGTCGCCCGGGCGAAACGGTACGTCCGGCAACTCGAGGGCAGCGGCGGCACGGAGATGATCGAAGGCATCCGCGCCGCCCTGAACTTCCCCCACGAACCCCGGCGCCTGCGCTTCGTGACCTTCCTGACCGACGGCTACATCGGCAACGAGGTCGAGATACTGGAGGCCATCCACAAGTCCATCGGAGAGTCGAGAATCTTCAGCTTCGGCGTGGGTGACTCCGTCAACCGCTATCTCCTGAACCGCATGGCCAAGGTGGGGCGCGGCGCCGCCGCCTACCTAGCGCTGGACGATTCCGGCGCGGAAGTCATGCGCTACTTCTTCAACCGCATCAGCCGCCCCGTGCTCTCGGACGTCGAGATCGACTGGGGAACGATGAAGGTGACCAACACCTACCCCAAGCGCCTGCCCGATCTCTTCGTCGGCCGCGCCGTGGTGGTCACCGGCAAGTTCACGGGCGAGCCGGGCAAGCCCGTGGTACGGGGCCGCGCCGGCGGAAAACGCGTCGAGTACGCCGTGCCCCGGTCCGGCGGAGAGGACGCGCACGCCTTCATCCCCAACATCTGGGCGCGACTGCGCATCGCCGACCTCGCCGACCGCCAAACCTGGACCCACGACCCCCACAACGAGTTGGCCGGCGCCATCAAGAAGACCGCATTGGAATACGGCCTCATGTCCGACTACACGGCCTTTGTCGCGGTGGACGCCAGCCGGCGCACCGAAGGCAAGCACGGCACCACCGTGCATCAGGCGGTACCCGTGCCGAGAGGGGTGCGCTATACTACGACGGTCAAGGAGGAACGCACGGTGAAGGAGGATCGATGACCATAGAACGTCTCGTGAGCGAGCCGAAGGCCCGTCCCCGCTACTCCCTTGAGGAGCTTTTGGCGCAGTGTGACGAAAACGAAACCCCCGGGTCCGAGGATCGTGCCTGGATCGACTCCAAGCCGGTCGGCAAGGAGCTGCTGTAGCGGCGTTCGTTGTCAGGCAGTCCTCGTCCCCGCCGCCTCCGCCGACCCCGCCACCGGCGGCGCCTTCTCCTGCCCCCTCCGCGTCTTCAGAAACGACACCATCACCACCAGCCCCAGGTACATGATTCCGATCAGGACGAATAGCTGGTGGTAGGCCAGGGTCACGCCCTCCGTCAGCAGGCTGAAGCCCAGCAGTGACTCGGCGCGTTGTTCCAGGCCGATGCCGAACTGGCCGGCGTGCTGGAGCAGGGCGTGGATCTGGAGCATGACATCGTCGCGCAGGTTTTCCGTCAGGCGGGCGCCTAGCCCGGGGGTCATGGCCTCGACCTTGTAGAAGATGTGGCGCTCCAGGAGGAAGCTCAGGGTGGCGATGCCGAAGGCTTCGCCCAACCCGCGGGCGAGGCCCAGGATGCCGCTGCCCATGCGCGACTCGCCCTCGGGCAGGGCGCCCAAGGCGATGGAGTTGAGCGGCGCGTTGATGGTGGACTGGCCGATGCTCTTGAGTATCACCAGGAAGTAGATCACACCCACGCCGGTCCAGATGGTGACGTTGGCCAGGCTGAAGAGCGTCACCGTGAGCAGCACGAGCCCCGTCACCAGCAGGATCCTGGGTCCGAACCGGTCCGACAGCATGCCGGCGAAGGGCGACACGATGCCCACTGCGACGGCGGCGGGAAGCATGAAGATGCCGGCCTGCAGGGGCGGGTAGAAGAGCGCCTTCTGCAGGAACAGATTCAAGATGAAGCTGGTGCCGCGGAACCCCATGACCCGGATCAGCACGATCATGCTCGAGATGCTGAAGTTGAGGTCCTTGAAGTAGCGGATCTGGACATAGGGGTGCTCGGCCCGGAGCTCGGCGATGATGAAGACCGCGATGAGCAGGGCGGCGGTTCCGAACAGGGACAGGATCCGCTGGCTGGTCCAGCCCTCCTCCTGGCCCTGGGTGAGGCCCAGGAGCATGACCACGAGCCCGCCGGTGAGGGTCAGGAATCCGAGCAGGTCGAAGGCGGAGGGCTTGTGGGACGAGGACCGCCGGGGAAGGATGACCACCGCCGCCATGACGGCGAAAATCAGGGTCGGGAGCGGCAGGTAGAAGATCGTCCGCCAGCTTATGTACTGGGCCAGATAGCCGCCCGCCGGCGGTCCGAAGAACGGCCCCAGCGACCAGCCGGTCATGAACAGCCCCATGGCGAGCCCGCGCTCGTTCCGCGGAAAGGCCTCGTACATGATGGACATGGACACGCCGATGAGCGGCCCCACCCCCATGCCCTGGATGATGCGGAAGAAGATCAGCGAGTTGACGTCCCAGGCGATGGAGCACAGGAACGAGCCCGCGCCGAAGGTGGCGGCGCTCAGGATGAAGAGGTTGCGGTCGCCGATGCGCTGTCCCAGCCAGCCAACGCAGGGAATCAGCACGGTGCGGGTGATCATGAACGCGATCAGCACCCACTGGATCCGGTGCAGCGAGGTGCCCAGCGACGACATCATCGCCGGGATGGCGGTGTCGACGCCCGTGATGCCGAGCCCGACGCTGATCATCCCCAGCGACAGGGTGATGGTGACGGGCCACTTGCGGGCGGGGTCGTATGTCTGGACGGGAGGCGGCGCGGGAGTCATGGCTTGTTAGGCCCTCACCCGGCCTTCGGCCACCCTCTCCCAGAGGGAGAGGGGTTGTATTTGACTACTCAGACAAACTCCCGGGGCGCCCGCTGGCCTGGAGTCCGTCCTCGCCGGATTCCGGCTTCGCGATCCGAACCACCGCGAGCATGCCCACCCGGAGGATGCCGTCGGTGTTCTCCACCGCGATCTTCACCGGCAGCTTCTGCGTAGACTTGATGAACACGCCGGTGAGCTTTTGCGGCGAGAACAGCGAGAACTCGGAAGTGGTGGCGCCGCCCACGTCCACGACCTTGCCCTCGAACTCGACGCCGGGATACGAATCCAGCCTCACCGTGGCGCTGTTGCCGGGCTTGACGAAGCGGATCTGGGTCTCATCCACGTTGGCTTCCACCCAGTAGCGGCTGGAGTCCACCACCATGTAGACGGGCTGGCCGGCCTGCACGAACTCTCCCTTGTGGGCATTCTTCTTCACCACCACGCCCTTCACCGGACTGCGCAGCGTCATCAGCCCCAGCCGCAACTGGAGCTCCTGCAACTCCGCCTCGGCTTCCCGCACCCGCGCCTTCTTGGCCAGCCGCTCGGCTTCCTTGATCTCGCGCCTCCGCTCGTCGGCCGCGTGGCGAAGCTCCCGCTCAGCCTGCATCAGCAGGCTGCGGGCGTGCTCCAGCGCGGCCTTGTGCTGCTCGATGCGGATCAGGACCTCGCGCTTGTCCAGCACCGCCATGATATGGCCGGGCTCCACCGCGTCGCCCTCTTCCCTGGGGAGTGCGTTGATCCTGCCGGGCACGTCGGTGCTGATGGTGACGATGTCGGCCTTGACCCGGGCGTCGTCGGTGGTGATGTAGCCCAGGGACGACCATATCCACGCCCCCACCGCGGCCACGATCAGCAACATCGCGATCGCGGTCCACGTGAGCCATCTCTTCTTGCTCGATTCGGTTGCGGCCATGTTCGATGATCGCAACCTAGCCCCGCCGCCCACTTGGTGCAACCTGCCAGTCAGGTTTGCGTCCCCTATGCCCCCTTGCTTGTCCCGCCCTCCGGCTGTCCATCGCCCGCCGAATTCTATATGCTGCCGGGCATGAAAGAGATCCACTTCGTCGACACCACCCTGCGCGACGGCCCGTCGAGCCTATGGGCCATGGGCATCCGCACCGACATGATGCTGCCCGTGGCCGCGCAAATGGACGAGGCCGGCTTCCTGGCCATGGAGATCATCGCTTCGGCCTTCTTCAAGAAGTGCGTGCGCGAACTGAAGGACGACCCCTGGGCTCGCGTGCGGCGAGTCAAGGAGCGGGTGCCCAAGACGGCGTTGCGGGGAATTCGCAACCGCTACATGGCCGCGTTCCAACATACGCCGCCGGCGGTGCAACAGCTCTGGCTCGAACGCCTCGCGGCCAACGGCATCAGCGAGTTGCGGACCTCCGATCCGTCCAACACCCCGGCCGTGTGGGCCGAACAGGTGCGCACCGCGGCGGCCGCCGGACTCGAGACCATCGTCAACCTGATCTTCAGCATCTCGCCCAAGCACACCGACGAATACTATGCCGAGCGCACGCGCGCGGCCGCGAAGCTGCGGGTGAAGCGCATCTGCCTCAAGGACCCGGGCGGCCTGTTCACGCCGGACCGGACGCGGACGCTGGCCCCGGTGGTGCTGGCGAACAGCGGCGGCATCCCCGTGGAGTTCCACACCCACTGCAACAGCGGCCTTGGCCCCCTGTGCACCCTGGACGCCATCGAGGCCGGCATCCCCATCATCAACGCCGCGCTGCCGCCGCTGTCGGACGGCTCGTCCAACCCGTCGCTGTTCAACATCGTGCGCAACGCCCGCGCCCTGGGCTACAACCCGGTCATCGACGCGGACGGCCTGCGGCCGGTGTCGGAGCATTTCACACGGGTGGCGAAGGAAGAGGGGCTCCCCATCGGCGAACCGCTTCACTACGACGCCTACCACTTCCAGCACCAGGTGCCCGGCGGGATGATCTCCAACCTGCGGCACCAACTCGCCAACATCGGCATGGGCGAGCGGCTCGGCGAGGTGCTGGACGAGGCCTGCCAAGTGCGGGAGGAGTTCGGCTATCCCATCATGGTGACGCCGTACTCTCAGTTCGTCGGCAGCCAGTGCGCCATCAACGTGATCCTGGGCAAACGCTACGAGCAGGTCACCGACGAGGTCATCCTGTACGCCATGGGCCACTGGGGCGAGGAGGAGGCGTCGTCCATGGACCCGGACGTGCGCGACCGCATCCTCGACCGGCCGCGGGCCAGGGAGCTGCGGAGCTGGCAGCCGCCGGATACCTCGGTCAAGGAGTTGCGGGAGAAGCTGGGCGGCCCGGGCGTGTCCGACGACGAGTTGCTGCTGCGCTACTTCACCTCCGAGGAAGACGTGCGCGCCATGCAGCAGGCGCTGCCGCGGTCACGGAACGGCGGCGGGCTCGTCGGGCTGATCCGGTCGCTCACGGAGCGCTCCGAGACCAGGCAGATCTACATCCGCAGGCCCGACCTGTCGGTGCGACTGGGCTGACCACTCCCGCCCGGTATCGTCATTCCCGCGAAAGCGGGAATCCAGGGGCGGTGGTGGGGCGCTACAGCGGCGTTTCCCCGCCCCACCCCTCCTGGATTCCCGCTTTCGCGGGAATGACGTATTGGGACGGGGGTCTGAAATCCTCGGCTACGACAGCCCGTAGAACCGCTTGGCATTGTCGTAGAGGATCTTCTTCTTAAGATCCGACGACAGGTCGGGGCGTTCCAGGAACTCGGGGATGTCGGTGCCGAACTCCGACACGGCCTTCTCGTGCGGGTAGTCCGAGGGGTACATCAGGCAGTCCTCGCCGAACTCCCGCGCCACCACGTCGAGGATCTTCTCGTCCAGCTCGCAGGTGATGAAGACGTTGCCTCCCTTCACGTACTCGCTGGGCAGCTTCTTCAACGGGAAGTGCTTGCGCTTGCGGTCCACGTGGAACTTGTCGTCCATGCGCTCCATCATGTACGGGACCCAGCCGGCGCCGGCCTCCAGGTAGCCCACCTTCAGCTTCGGGAAGAGATCGAACACGCCGTCCAGCACCATGCTGGCCATCTGGATCATCTGCGCGATGGGGTGCTCCAGGGTGTGGATCATGGACATGGTCTTGAGGTAGTCGAAGCCGAGCCCCTGGCTCGGCGCGCCGTGAATGGCCAGCGGGCAGTCGAGGCGCTGCGCCTCCTCGTAGAGCGGGTGGAAGTCGGAGTGGCCGAAGCCCTTGTGCAGCACGTTGACCGCGGGCAGGAGCCCGCCCACCATGCCCTGCTCGGTGACCGCGTGGCGCAACTCCTCGACCGCCTGCGGCACATCGTGCACCGGCAGAATGGCGACGCCCTTGAGACGCGGGCTCGTGCGCGTGTACTTGTCGTGGAACCAGTTGTTGTAGGCCCGCGCCAGCCCGCACGCCCAGTCGGAGTCCTGGATCAGCCCGAAGCCCAGACCCGCGGTGGGGTAGAGCACCGCCGCCTCGATGCCGGCGCCGTCGATGAACTCCATCCAGCTCTCCGGCGAGGTCTGGCTGGCCTTCTTCACCCCCTTGACCGCGCCCCGGGGCCAGCCGTCCAGCGACGGGAACAACCCGAACACCTTGTGCCTGCGGTGCCCCTCGTACGGGCCTTCGAAGTAGTCTTCGAGCTCGTCGTTGTCCTCGAGAATGTGTCCGTCGGCGTCGATGATGGGAACCTTGTCCATGAATCGGTCCTCCTCCCTTGCTCCAATGTGCGCCCGGTTCCAGTGCTCCCAAGGGCGACAAGCGACAAGGTATAGAATTCTTCGAGTAAAGCAAGAGGCGGCGAATCTCTTGTATCTGGTTCGCGCAAATCAGATTGCCAAATTCTGAAATACATGCGAAATTCAATCAGTAATGGAAAGATACAGAAGATTGCTTACCCTGCGGGAGACGGAGCCCGGTACCTTCTTCCTCTGGGGGCCGCGCCAGACGGGCAAGAGCACGCTTCTCGCCGAGCATTTCTCCGATGTGCCGTGGATCGATCTCCTGCGGCCCGAGTCGTACCGCCGGTACCTGCAGGCGCCGGAGATGCTGATCGAGGAACAGCGCCGGCATGGCGCCGATTTCATGGTCATCGACGAGGTACAGAAGGTGCCGGCGCTGCTCGACGCGGTGCACTGGCTGATGGAGCACCGGGGCGTTCACTTTGCGCTGTGCGGGTCGAGCGCGCGCAAGGTTCGGCGCGGGCACGCCAATCTCCTCGGCGGGCGCGCGGAACGCCGGGAGCTTTACGGCCTGTCGGCGATGGAGATCGGACCGGACGTGGACCTTGTCCGGCTGCTGAACCATGGCTACTTGCCCCGCATCTACGCCGCGGCGCGGCCCTTGCCGCTGCTGGACGGCTACGTCTCGCAGTACCTGAAGGAGGAAGTGGCGGCCGAGGGGCTGTCCCGCAGGCTGCCGGCGTACGCGGATTTCCTCGCCCTCGCCGCGCTCTCCGACGGCGAAGTGATCAGCTACACCACCATCGCGCGCGACACCGGTGTGGCCAGCCAGACCGTCCGGTCCTACTTCGAGATTCTCGAGGATACGCTGTTGGGGCGTTTCCTTCCCGCGTATCGGCGCCGCCCGAAGCGCAGGACCGTCGCCGCACCCAAGTTCTACTTCGGTGATGTCGGCGTGGTGAACTTCCTGGCCAGGCGCGGCGCGCTGAGCCCTGGCGGAGAGCTGTTCGGCAAGGCGTTCGAGAACTGGGTGTTTCATGAGCTTTGCTGCTACAACTCGTACCGGGCGCGCTACGCGGATTTCCATTACTGGCGCCTCAGCTCCGGCGTCGAGGTCGATTTCGTCGTCAACCACATCGACTGCGCGATCGAAACGAAGGCGGTCCATCGGGTCCGCGCCGATCACGCCCGCGGCCTGCGGGAACTGGCCGCCGACCATCCGGAAACCAAGCGCCGTGTCATCGTCTCCCTGGACCCTCACGACCGCAACACCGACAACGGCATCGAGTTGCTCCACTACAACACGTTCCTCGCAAGGCTTTGGGAGGGCGATTTCTTTTAGCCGGCGCGCAGGGCTTCTTCGTTCGAGGAAAGGCGGAAGCCCAATGCCGTTCGCACCCCGCACTGCGAGCGGTCTCGTCCTTGACATTGCCCGCCGGGCTCTCTAACTGTTCGGGATCAACCGCGTCGAGCCACCGAAGGAGTCAACGTGAGTCTCAAGCTTGGCATCACCATCCCCACCTACACTTGGCCGGACATGGATTACCGGATGGCGCACACGGTGGTGCAGGACTACTCCAGGCGCACCGAGGCGCTGGGGTTCGAGTCCCTGACCGTGTGGGACCACCTGACCGACGCCCCGGGCCTCTACGGCGGCTCGTGGATGGACCCGCTCATCTGCCTGGCGGCCGCGGCCGCGTGCACCGAGCGCATCAAGCTGGGCACCCACATCCTGGTGCTGCCGTTGCGGCACCCCGTGCTGCTGGCCAAGGAGATCGCCACGCTGGATTACATCTCGGGCGGGCGCTTCTTCTTCGGCGTGGGACCGGGCTGGAGCAAGCCCGAGTTCGACGCCATGGGCATCGACCTGCGCGAGCGCGGGCGCCGCACCGACGAGATCCTGGACGCGTGCAAGCTGCTGTTGACCGAGAAGCACGTGTCCTACAAGGGCGAGTTCTTCGAGTTCGACGACGTCACCATCGACCCCATGCCGCCCAAGTACCCGGAGGTATGGGTCGCCGGGGGCTCACGCATTCCCGACAAGCTGTCGCCCGACAAGCCCTACATGGTGAAGACGGTAATGCAGCGCATCGCCAAGCACGCCGACGTCTTCACCTGCCGCGCCTCGGGCAAGCTGGAGTGGGTCAAGCGCGACTTCGAGACCGTCGCCGAGTTCCTCAAGTCCGTGGGGCGCGACCCCGCCACCCTGGGCTTCGGCCACGTGCAGGCCACCTGGGTCGTAGACACCCAGGACCCGGAGGAGGCGCTGCGGCTCCAGCGCCCGCACATGGAGCGCATGATGGGCAGCAACCGGAGCTGGGAGCACCTCCAGGAGTGCTACATGGTGGGCAGCATCGACCAGATCATAGAGAAGCTGAGAATACTGGAGAACGCCGGCATGGAGCACGTCACGCTGCAACCCGCCGGCCCCGACATCGAGCAGGTGGAGCTGATCGCGGAGAAGATCATGCCGCATTTCGCGTAGCGGGGAGAGAAACGTGCGTACATTGAACCTGACAGTGGTGGAAGCCGACGGCAACCGCTCGGACCTTGAGTTCCCGGTGGCGCGGATCCTGGACGCGGGGTTCACCGGGAAGAACCGGGAAGGGGCCATGAAGCACGTGGAGGAGCTCAAGGCCCACGGCGTGGCCGCGCCGGACCGCATCCCGGCCTATTTCGCGGTGACCCGTGAGATGGTCACCACCGACGACGAGATCGAGGTGCTGGGCGACGACACTTCCGGCGAGGTGGAGGTGGTGTTCCTGTTCAAGGGGGATGAGGTTTATATCGCGGTGGGCAGCGACCACACGGACCGTGAGCTGGAGAAGGATAGCATCCCCAAGTCCAAGGTCATTTGCGCCAAGGTGGTGTCCCGTGAGGTATGGAGGCTCGCGGACGTGAAGCCCCACTGGGAACGGCTGAAGCTCCAGAGCTGGATCGATGTGGACGGGCGGCGAACGCTCTACCAGGAAGGGTCCCTGGCTGACTTCCTGACCGTCGACGACTTTCTCGACGGCGTGAGGGCCGTGGTGAAGGACGGGGCACTGGACGGCATGGTGCTCTACATGGGGACCATGCCCAGCCTGGGCGGCGAGCTGCTGTTCTCGCCCACCTTCGAAGGGCGCCTTTCCGACGACGTACTCGGGCGCGAGCTGTCGTTCCGCTACAGCATCCGCCCCATCGACTGGCTCTCGTAGCCGGCGTTGGCCGCAATACATCCGAGGCATATGGTGAGTGACAATCAAGAACGACGGATTCGCGTGGCATCCATCCAGATGGGCATGGACGATGGCGGCAAAGCCTCCAACATCCAACGCGCTGCCGCCCTCATCGACGGCGTGGACGGCGCCGACCTGATCCTGCTGCCCGAGATCTGGAACGTCGGCTATTTCGCCTTCGACGACTACAGCGCCGAGAGCGAGAGGCTGTCCGGCCCCACCGTGTCCATGCTGTGCGAGAAGGCCGCGGCCAAGGGCGTGTACCTCTTCGGCGGCAGCATCGTGGAAGAGGACGGCGGCGCGTACTACAACACAAGCGTCTTCATCGACCCCAAGGGCGAGATCATCGGTACCTACCGCAAGATCCATCTCTTCGGGTACCAGTCCGAGGAGGCGCGTCTGCTGACGAGGGGGCAGGCGCCCACGGTGGTGGACACCGAGCTGGGCAAGTTCGGGCTGTCCACCTGCTACGACTTGCGCTTCCCCGAGTTGTACCGCCAGATGGCCGTCGCCGGAGCCGAGGTCTTCCTCGTGGCGTCGGCCTGGCCGTATCCCCGGCTCGAGGCCTGGCTTCTGCTGAACCGGGTGCGTGCGCTGGAGAACCAGGTCTACCTGGTTTCCAGCAACTGCACCGGCAGCAACCGGGGCAAAGCTTTCGTCGGGCACAGCACGGTGTCCGATCCTTGGGGCACGGCGCTGGCAGCCGGCGGCGACGGCGAATGCGTCGTGCGTGGAGAGATGGACCTGGCGCAGATCCCCAAGATTCGCACCACGTTTTCGGCGTTCAATGACAGGGTTCTCATCGACTAGCGAACGAGACTGAAGAGACTGAAGGGAGAAAAATAGATGCCCAAGGAAGAGCGAGAGTTTTTCAACACCGACACCATCGACTGGCGCCCCGTGGGGGCGGGCTCGGGGGCCACGGCCGAAGGGATCATGGAGAAGATCCTGAGCGAGGACCCGGACACGGGCGACTATGCCCGCATGGTCAACTTCCCCGCCGGCGTGGAAACCGACGAGACCGTCGTGCATGATTTCTGGGAAGAGGTCATCATCCTCGAGGGCAGCCTCATCGACACCCGCCTGAACCAGGAGTTCACCAAGGGCATGTACGGCTGCCGCCCTCCGGGCATGGTGCACGGCCCCTACAAGAGCCCCAACGGCTGCATCACGTTCGAGTGCCGCTATTACAAGAAATGACCCTCCGACCGGGCCGCCAGGAGCCTGTCCGAGTAATCAGCCCTCGTAGGTCGGATTAGCGAAGCGTAATCCGACAGCGGAGTCGGGTTGCGCCTTCGGCTAACCCGACCTGCGGGAGAACAGAATCGGTTGCTCGGACAGGCTCCTGCGCCCACGGCGACCATGGCGCAGTTCACCACAGTCGGCCGATCCATCCGCCGCGCCGAAGGGGTGGAGAAGGTCACCGGCAAGGCCCGGTTCACGGCCGACCTTGATTTTCCCGGGCTGCTGGAGGGCAGGGTTCTCCGCAGCCCGTTCCCTCATGCCCTGATCGAGAGCATCGACGTCCGCGAGGCCGAGGCGCTTCCGGGCGTCCACGGCGTGCTCACCCGCGAGTCCGTCCGGGACATCGATCCGTACTACGGCCACTGCCTGCGGGACCGGCCGCTCATCGCCACCGACCGCGTGCGCTACGTGGGCGAGCCGGTGGTAGCGGTGGCGGCCGAGAGCGGTGACCTCGCCGACGAGGCGCTGTCGCTGGTGCGGGTGCGCTACCGCGAGCTTCCGATGGCGGCCACCATGGACGAAGCACTGGCGCCGGACGCCCCGGTGCTCCACGACGCCAACGCCCTGGTCGGCGAATACCACGAGATGGCGGCCGTGGAAGAAGAGGCGCCGCGCAACGTCTGCCACCACGAGCGGTTGGAGGACGGTGACGTGGCCGCGGGCTTCGAGCAGGCCGACGCGGTCTTCGAGGACACCTTCGAGTTCCCGATGATCTGCCACTACTCGCTGGAGCCCCACACCGCGGTGGCCCGGTTCGAGGGAGACGAGATCGCGCTCTGGACATCCTCGGCCCACCCGTTCCTCATCCGCGCCGAGATCGCCCAGATGTTCCGGGTGCCGATGCCCAACGTGCGGGTGACGGTGCCCTACGTGGGCGGCGCCTTCGGCGGCAAGTCCTACTTCAAGATCGAGCCCCTGGCGGTGGCGCTGGCGCGCACCGCCGGCGGCCGGCCGGTACGGCTGGCCCAGAGCGCCTCCGAGTCCATGCTCACCATCCGGCGCCATTCGGCGCGCTGCCGGGTCATGACGGGCGTCCTCCGGGACGGCACCGTGGTGGCGCGGGAGGCGCGGTTGCATCTGGACACCGGCGCCTACGCCGACAACGGTCCGCGGGTGGCCAAACGCGTCGCCACCCGCATCCACGGCCCCTACCGGATTCCAAACTACCGCATCGACGTCTACGCCGTGTACACCAACACCGCGCCCGCGGGCTCCATGCGCTCCATCGGCGGACCCCAGTCGATCTTCCCGCTGGAGTCGCACATGGACGACATCGCCCGAGGGCTGGAGATCGACCCGTTGGCGTTTCGCCTCAAGAACCTGCTGCGCCGCGACGAGCTACTCAAACCGGGGGCCAAGCCCATGGACGCGGACCTGCACATGGACTTGCGCACGGTGGGAGCCATGGTGGGCTGGAACGAGGAGCAGGGGGCCCCGGCACACAACCTCGGCATCGCCGTCGGCGTCACCGACTCCGAGGCCATGCCGGTGTCCACCGCCCTCCTGCGCCTTCTGAGCGACGGCAGCGTGGTGCTGATGGCCGGCAGCACCGAGGTGGGGCAGGGAGCACGCACGGTCCTGAGCCAGGTGGCGGCCGAGGGCCTTCGCCTGCCGCCGGAGCGCATCGTCATGCGCGCCACCAACACCGACGTGACGCCGTTCGACCGCTCCACCGGCGCCAGCCGTTCCACCACGGTCATGGGGACCGCGGTGAAGTTTGCAGCGGAAGACCTTGCCGGGCAGATCCGGAAGGCGGCCGCGGAGGCCATGGGTTGCGAGCCGACCGGCGTGACCCTGGAGAACGGCTGGGCCGAAGCCGGCGGACAACGCATGGACTACGGCGCGGTGGTGCGGGCGTACTTCGCCATGCCCGGCGGCGAATTCATCGGCCGGGGCTACGTGCGCGCCGGCGGTGGCATTCCCAACCAGTTTCCGGTGTTCTGGGAAACCGGCATGGGCGCCGCGGCGGTGACCGTGGACGAAGAGACCGGCGAGGTCCGCGTCCCGCACTACGCCAGCGTCGCCGACGTGGGCAAGGCCATCAACAGACTCCAGGCAGAAGCCCAGGACGAGGGCGCCGCCGTGATGGGCCTGGGCCACACCCTGTGCGAAAGCCTGCTCTACGACGGCGGCCAACCCCTCAACCCCAACCTCATCGACTACAAGGTGCCGGGATTCGCAGACATGCCGCGCCGGTTCGAAGTGGCGCTGACCGAGAACGCCGACGGCCCCGGCCCCTGGGGCGCCAAGGGCATGGGCGAGTCCGGCATCGTGGCCGTGGCGCCCGCGGTGGCCAACGCCGTCGCACGGGCCACGGGGGTACGGATTCGTGAGCTGCCGCTTACGCCCGAGCGCGTATGGCGGGCTCTCAACGGCAAGGGTTGACGGCTTCGACGCCTAGGAGGAAGGAGTGGAACGATGATGCTGGCGGTTCTGTTGATTCTGGTTGCGCTGCTGGCGCTGGTGGCCGGTTTCCTGGCCGTCACCGACCTGTGGGCGCAGACGTTCAAGGACGGCGCGAGGTTGTTGGAGGCCGTCAAGAAGTCGAGGAGCGAACCATGAAATTCGGAATCCAGCTCAACCCACAGGTCTCCAACGAGAAGCCCCCCGAAACCCTCCTGCCCACGTTGGCGGAGCAGACCCGCGTGGCCGACGAAGCCGGCTTCGAGGCCATCACCATGGGCCAGCACTACAACATCCCCGGCTTCCAGCGCCTCCACCAGGTGCCGCTCCTGGGACGGCTCTGCGCCGAGGCCAAGCGCGCCAGCGTCGGCACCGCCACCACGCTGCTGGGCCTCCACGACCCCGTGGTCATCGCCAAGGAGCTCGCCACCATCGACGTCATGAACGAGGGCCGCTCCGTCTTTTCCTTCGGCCTCGGCTACCGGCAGCAGGAGTTGGACGCGTTCAATCTCACCAAGAAACAACGCTTCGACCGTTTCGTGGAGGGCGTGGAGATCGTCCAGCGGCTGTGGACCGAGGAGCACGTCTCGTTTTCGGGAAATGCCTTCGAGCTGAAGGATGTCACCATCGCCCCACGTCCGCTGCAGAAGCCGCGCCCGCCCGTCTGGATCGCCGCCAACGGCGACAAGGGCGTGCGCCGCGCCGCCCGCATCGGCGACGGCTGGCTCGTAGGACCCCACTCCGCCATCGAGGAACTGAAGGACCAGACCGCGCTGTTCCGCCAGGCGTGGGCGGATACCGGCAAGCCCGGCAACGGCGCCCTGGTCATGGTCCGCGAGTGCTTCGTGGCCCCCACCCGCGAAGAGGCCGTCGCCAAGGCCCGCCCCTGCCTCGACCGCCTCTACCGCGACGTTTACGTCAAATGGGGCCAGGACGAAGCCATGACCAACCCCGACGAGCTAACTTGGGACTTCGACCGCCTCGCCCGCCACCGCTTCATCCTCGGCTCCCCCGAGGACTGCATCGAGGAAATCCGCTCCTACAAGGAGTCCCTCAAGCCCGACCTGCTGCTGCTCCGTTTCGACTGGACCCCCGGCCTGGAGCAGAAGGATATCCTGTCGGCGATGGAGTTGTTCGGGACGGCAGTGCTGCAGCGGGTGTGAGAGCCTGGCGCCTCCTCATTTCGAATAATTCTGTGTCAAGGACGGACGAGTACGTCCGAAACTGACGCATGCCTCCGCTAAAGTCTCCCATAGACGTCACAGAAATGGGGGATTTGTCATGTTGCCTTCCTACGAACGCCGTCTCATCTTCTTCTACTTGTCGAATGTTGTTCCGCACCTCCGTGGCCGCGACGAGGAGGCAAAAAATCTGCTGCTATGGCTCAGTCAACATGAGGACCAACTGGGCCTTCCGTACCTGCTGAGGGAGGACGACGAGGCTGCGCGCGTGCTGGCGCAAGGGTTGCGAGACCAGGACGTACCCGCACGGGTGTGGCAGCGCGTGGAGGCGGCTTTGAGAACCGCGCTGGAAGCAACCAGACACGTACGCCCGGATCGGACGGCGAGGCGCCTGCGACATCTCGCAAGGACTACACGTCTTTCCCGGACCGATACCGCGATCCTGGAGTTGTTGCTGCACCGCCGCACCGGGTCCCTGGTGGCTCTGATGATCGACGCGCTCTTCGAGGATTTGCACTGGACGAGGAGCGGCGTCGGAGTGAACAACCCCTTTGTCCCGCGTTTGCTTGGTCTGTCGGCCGCCGCGGTCCATCGCCGCATGGCGCCCGACGCGCCTCTGTTGACATCGGGGCTTGTATCCATCGACGACGATGGCGACTTGACTCTCATCAACCGGTTGACTCGACTTCACTGGGTTCCGAGGGAGGCCGGCTTCGAGGTGCAACGCCTGCTGCTTGACGAGGCTGGTCCTGGCGAGCTGCGTTGGTCCGATTTCGACCATGTCGCCGGCGACCGAGACCAACTCGAACGGATCCTGCGCGGGGCGTTACGGAGTGGCCGGAAGGGCGTCAATGTGCTCGTATATGGACCACCCGGGACGGGCAAGACCGAGTTCTGCAAGACCTTGGCCGCCCGTCTGGAAGCACCCCTGTACGTGGTGGGAGAATCGGATGCCGCCGGCGGCGAACCTTCTCGCCAGGAGAGGATACAGGAACTCCGGCTGGCTCAACGTTTGCTTGCCGAAGACCGGCGGTCGATCCTGCTTTTCGATGAGATGGAGGATTTGCTTTCGGGGCAGGGAGAAGTGCTGGCGGCATTGTTTGGGTCGCGTCGGGCTCCCGCGCGTTCGGCAGAGGGTTCGAAGGTATTCATGAACCGTCTCCTGGAGCAGACTCCGGTGCCGATCCTGTGGACGTCGAACGTCGCCGGGCGGACCAGCCCGGTTCTGTTGCGTCGCATGATGTTCGCGCTGGAGCTCCGCCAACCCCCGCCCAAGGTCCGAGCGCGGATCTGGGCGCGACAACTCGCACACCATGGGATCGAGGCGACCGAGGAGGATGCTCACGCCCTTACACGAGAGTTCGACGTGACGCCGGGCGTTGCTTCCGGGGTCACCGCCGCCGCGGGGCTCGGTGGCGGGACGGTCACCGACGTACGCCGCGGCGTACGCGGACTCGCACGGGTGCTGTCGGCCGACAAACCGCCGGTTCAACGGCCACCGGACAAGTACGATCCCGCGCTGATCCGCGCCGACGTGGAACCGGTGCAACTCGCAGACCGTCTCGTCGCATCCGGCGCGCGTCACTTCTCGCTGTCCCTTCAAGGGCCGCCGGGCACCGGAAAGAGCGCATTCGTTCGGTATCTCGCAGACCGCCTCGGCCTCGAAGTCGTGCAGAAGCGCGCATCCGATCTCATGTCGATGTGGGTCGGTGGAACTGAAGCGAACATCGCCGAAGCCTTTGCCGAAGCTCGCGACGCCGAAGCCTTCCTGGTCTTCGACGAAGCCGATTCACTGCTGGCCGACCGGCGTCTCGCCGAAAGAAGCTGGGAGGTGAGCCAAGTGAACGAGATGCTGACCTGGATGGAAAGCCACCCGTTCCCCGTCGCCTTCACGACCAACTTTGGCGAGCGGCTTGACCCGGCGACCCTGAGGCGCTTTACGTTCAAGATCGCGCTTGACTATCTGTCGCCTGAGCAAGCCATCGATGCATTCTGCGTGTACTTCGATATTGAGCCCGCAGGCGAGATTGCGGACTTGCGCGTCCTCACGCCCGGTGATTTTGCCGTCGTGCTGAGGAAGGGGGAGATTCTAGGTTGTCTGAGGGACCCGAAGGCGTTAGCGGAAATGTTGCGGGCGGAGTGTGAAGCCAAATCAAGCTGCCCACGCGGTATCGGGTTTGCCGTTTAGGATTTCACCAACGCCTACGAAGGAGGCCCATAAATCCATGCTAAACCTAAAGAGCAAGAAACCGGAAAGGGTTTCTGCAAGACGTTTCTGTCGTGTGTTTGCGAAACTGTGGAAGGAGGAAGTCGAGCAGAATAGGGAAGCAATTCGTGAGGCATTCTCGAAAGGCAAGAGTCAGACGACATACATGCTGGCGACGAGTAAAACCCCTTGCGAATGCACGTTCCTCGGACGCTTGTCGGAAAAGCTGAACTTCACCATGGCTCGAGGATGGTACACGCTGGATGCCGTGTATTATGACAAAAATTCAAGCCTACAGGACCGCCTTGGGAGAAAATATGTGTTTCCAGCCTGCATGGATGTGATTATCGAGCATGAAAACAACAGAAGGGATGTGGGAACGGAGATGTGGAAACTTCTCATGTGGCGTTCGCCTCTGAAGGTATTGATATTCTACGACAATGACGAAGCCGACAATACTTGGCTAACCGAGAAGCTCAAGAAGCTGTTGGGTTGGTGTACGGAGGTCGACTCAAAGTGGCCGGAGGCGGACAACACGGAGTACCTCTTTCTGGTAGGAATCCGAACCGCCGTTGAGCCACTGCCGGCCTGGCACTATGCGATCGCAAGCGACGCCGGTTCTTCAAAGACGTGGCGAATCAGTAAGCTAAAGCCACTTCCACTTCCTTGATGCGGTTTCTGCGGTATGGAAAGACGCCGAGCTACGGGAATCGGCTGTAGCGGCGATCAACCCTAGCTAGCACATGCGCTACGAACGCCTTGCAGAAATCCTCCGCCTGGCTACTCACCTCCAAGGAAGCCCCGGCGGACTGACCACCGCAGACATCCAAGAGGAGTTCTCCGTCAGTCGGCGCACGGCGGAGCGGATGCGTGACGCCGTTGAGGCGGTCTTCGGACCGCTGGAGACCGTAGACGTGGAGACCGGCGACCGGCGCATTCGGTGGCGACTTCGGTCGCGCGCCCTCCATCCCTTTGTTCAAATCTCACCCGACGAGTTGGCGGACATCGAGGCGGCGGCCGGAAGCCTGGGCAATGCCGGCCTCGCGGAAGGTGCCGGCAAGGTCCGCGACCTCGCGGTCAAGCTGCGGGCAGCATCGCGGCGCCACTCCCCCGAAGAGTTCCACAGCGCCCTGACCAGCCTCATGGAGGCGGAAGGGCTTGCCATGCGTGCTGGCCCGAGGGAATGTCTTGAAGAGGGACTTCTTTCGCTCGTGCGGGATGCGATCACGGCGCGCCGCAAGATCGAGTTTGACTACCTTTCTCGAGGAACGGGACGGCGGCGACGGCGGCGGGTGCGGCCTTACGGAGTGCTCTACGGCAACCGCGCGTTCCTGGTGGGGCGAACGGATCGCGGAAAGGATCCCATGCTCTGGCGCCTCGCCAACGTGACTCAGGCCAGGATCACTGACGAAACATTTGAGCGCGAACCGGCGTTCAACCTGCGGCGCTATGCCGAGCGTTCATTCGGCACCTTCCAGGAGAAACCCGTCGATGTTGTGCTCCGCTTCGATGCCGACGTAGCGCCGGACGCCAAGGCGTTTCGATTCCATCCAAGCCAGACGACTATCGAGAGCGGTGACGGTTCCCTGACAGTACGCTTCAGGGCCGGAGGCACCGAGGAAATCTGCTGGCATCTGGTGACTTGGGGGGAGAGCGTGACCGTGCTGGAGCCCTCCAGCCTCCGCCAGCGGCTAGCGGCAATGTGTTCCTCGCTTGCCGCCCACCATCGTGAACAGGCATCCCAATGAAAATGGCCGGAATCGGGCGAGGCCCATCAATCGCCGATAGTCGTTAGCAAAGGGAATTCTATACTTGACTAATCAACCGGACTTGATCCTCAAGTATCCCTCCCGAATTGCAGCCTCAAGGAGCTGGGGTAGAGCTTCCACCGGAACTTCGCCCCCACGAGCCATTTTGCCGTTCTTGTCCGGCCATGCGAACTTCGCGGAGCTGTCTGAGCTGTCCCATGATGAGTCCCCCAAGTGAATTTCGCAGTTCGTCCAACCCCTCGCCTTTTCCTTGTGCCTTGCTCTCATAGTCTCTCCCTCCGTTGCGCAACAGCCGGCCCAACCTTGCACAGGCTTTCTCAACCTCGTGCGTGTAGCGTTCCGCGATAGTTCCCTACGGCTTCAGATCCCCCTCCTCAAACGAAATCGGCCTGACCACAGGCTTCACCCCATCCCCGTCCTTCTCCACCGAGATCCAGTTGAGGCAGTTCCTGTCGTCCCGCTCCGGGTAGTCGTCGCGGGTGTGCTGGCCGCGGGATTCCTTGCGTTCCAGGGCGCAGGCGGCGACCATCTCGCCGACCCAGGAGAGGTTGGCGCATTCCAGGGACTTGATGAGGTCGCGGAGGTTGTCGGCCTTGAGACGCGGGACCTTTTCGCTGCGGATTTCCCGGAAGCGTTCTACCCCGGAGGTGAGGCCGGGCTCGTTGCGCACCACGCCGGTGCTCTCCCAGGCGATGTCCTTGATTTCCTCGTGCAGCTCGGTGGGGTCCAGTCCGTTCTCGCCCTTGAAGGCTTCGATTCGTGCGACCTCGGCGGACAGCTCGGCCGGGTCCACCTCTCCCATCTCGGCGTCCGCACCGTAGATGGCCGCGTACTTCCCCGACCGCGCCCCCAGCGCGAATGCGCTGGCGATGGCGTTGCCGCTGAGGCGGTTGGAGCCGTGGGTTCCGGTGGCGGACTCGCCCGAGGCGTACAAGCCCTCCACTCCGGCCACCTCGCAGCGTTCGTTGATGTCGAGGCCGCCCAGGAAGGTGTGCAGCGCGGGCACCCACTCGAAGCGGTCGGAGCGGGGGTTGACGCCGGCCTTGCCGAGCTTGGGGGTGTACTCGAACTGGATCTCGTCGTCCCATTTCTCGTCCGGGATGTAGGACGGATCCAGGCAGACGGGGCCGCGCCCTTCGAGCATTTCCTTGTAGGTGGCGCCCACCAGGATGGCGCGGGTGGTGCCCTCCAGACGCTCGGGGTCGTATTTCTCCAGGAACCGCTCGTTCAGGGCGTTGAAGAAACGGCCGCCTTTGCTGGTGAACGGCGACAGGCCGGCCATGGAGATGGCCTCGCCGCCCGGGGCCGGGATCAGCGTAAATTCCAGGAACTCCAGGTTGGCCAGGGGTGCGCCGATGTCGAAGGCCGTCACGTAGGCGTCGCCGGTGGTGAGGAAGTTGGCGCTGGTGTACTTCTGGATGCCGATGGCGCTGCCCGCGGCCAGCACCACGGCGCGGGCGCGGTACGCGTGGTAGGTGCCTTTCTGGACGTTGATGCCGAAGGCGCCGGTGACCCGCCCGTTGTGCCGCAGGAGTTTGGTGACCATGGTCCACTGGTGCACCTGCACCTCGCGGTTGAAGACCTCCTTGCGGAGGGAGCCCAGCATGCCCACGCTGCCGCCCACCGGCGGGCAACTGCGCGCGTAGGAGCTTCCCAGGCGCTTTTCCTGGTAGAACTGCTTGCCGTCCGGGGTCTTCTTGAAGTGCAGCCCCATCTCTTCCAGCTCGATGACCCGGTCGGTGACCTCGTCGACGATGGCGCGGACGATCTTCTGGTTGGGGATGAAATCGCCGCCCACGATGGTGTCGCGGAAGTGTTGGTCCTTGCTATCGCGGGGGTCGGCGTGGGCGAAGGCCGCCTGGGGGACGCCGCCGGAGGTGGGGCTGGAGCCGCTGCGCCCGAGCCGCCCCTTGTCCACCAGCACCACGTCCATGTTGCGCTTGGAGGCCTCCAGTGCCGCCATGCACGCGGCCAGGCCGCCGCCGATGATGAGGACGTCGCAGTCGGTGGTGGGGACGGCGTCGCTCATGTGTCTGCCGAGGGGGTGGGCTCGGTGGCCGCCACGGCCTTTTTTTTCTTGGGCTGCAGCACCACCTCGATCGCGTCTTCGGGACAGACCAGTTCGCAGAGGAAGCAGTTGACGCAGTACTTGTTGCCGAAGGGGAAGACCTTGTCCTTCTTGTTGGTGAAGCGGAACACGTCGGCGCCGCAGTCGTACACGCAGATGCCGCAGCCGTCGCATTTGTGGGGGTCGACTCGTATCACGTGTGTTCCCTTCCGGGCGAGTGCCGCATCGTAAGCCGTGTCATGGGGCCGAAGAACGTCGTTGACAGCGCGTTCGGGCCTTTGGTATGGCCTTGCTCAACCGCGCTCGTGCGCGGGATTTCACGAGAGCGTGACATACGGGGTAGCTATAGCGAAAATCACCGGGTAAGGCCACATCGAATCGCGACACTGGAACGCCTGACGCTGGGACACCAGCAGGGAAAGGAGCGAGGGATCATGAGGGAAATCGATCGACGCACGTTTCTCAAGGGGATCGGGGTCGTGGGCGGCACGGCCATCGGCCTGAGCGCGCTGCATCCGTTCGCCATCGGCGCGGAAGGAGACGTCCTGGAGTACGGGTTGGGGGCCGCGGACATCCGCCGTCTCGATCCCATGGCCGGACCCAACTCGACCGACAAGACCGTGCTGGAGCACGTGTACCGGGGGCTCGTGCGGCCGGTGCCCGGCGAGGTGAACGCGGAACGGTTCGAGCCCGATCTGGCGGAGAGCTGGGAGTCCTCGGGCGATCTCAAGACCTGGGACTTCAAGCTGAGGAAGGGGGTCGAGTTCCACGGCGGCTTCGGCGAGTTCACGGCGGACGACGTGGCCTTCTCGCTGAATCGCGCCAGGAACAGGAAGACCAGCATCTACGCCAAGTTCTACAAGCAGTTCGACGACGTCAAGGCGTTGGACAAGCACACGGTCCGCATTACGCTCAAGACTCCGCAGAGCAAGCTCATCCTGTTGCCCAACCTGCTGGGCTGGCAGGGGGGCATGCTCATGAGCCGGAAGGCCTCCGAGAAGCTCGGCGACAAGGTCAAGACCCATCCCATCGGCACCGGCCCGTTCGCGTTCAAGGAGCACATACCGCAGGAGCGGCTGGTGCTGGTGCGGAACGACGGCTACTACCGGGGCAAGCCCGGCATCCGGCAGATCAACTTCCGCTTCCTGCCGGACTCCAGCAGCCGGAACCTCGCCTTCAAGGCCGGGGAGCTGCACATCATCGAGATGGCCCGGGAGCAGCGCGCCATCGACCAGGTCAAGGGGCCGGGCGTGGCCATCGAGTCTTTCGGCCCGTCCACGGTGGTGAAGCTGCACATGGACCGGCGGCGCAAGCCGTTGGACGATCTCCGGGTACGCAAGGCCATCGCCCACTCCATCAACCGAGAAGCGCTGGTCCGTTTCATCGGCCCCGACGTGGCGTCGCCCCTCAAATCGGTGATCCCGCCGACGTTCGTGGGCGCCCTCAAGGACGTGCCCGAGGAGCTGCGCTACGAATTCAACCCGGAAAAGGCCAAGCAGCTCCTGGCCGACGCGGGCCTCCCCAAGGGGTTCAAGATCGATCCGGTCTTCATCAGTGAGAAGCCCATGTTCCGGCGCCCCATCGAGGTGCTGCAGAACCAGATGCAGCAGGTGGGCATCGACATCAATATCAACGTCATCGCCCATCCGGCCTGGCACAAGAAGAACGACGAGGGCAGCAACCCCCTGGTGCTGCGGGCGGCCACGCGCTTCCCCACCGCGAACTTCATCCTGGAAGAGTTCTTCGCCAAGGGCGCGAAACGGAACTTCTCCCATTTCAACGGCGCGGACCCGTCCATTCAGAAGGCCAAGGCCGAGATGGACCCGCAGGGGCAGATCGACGCGTGGCAGGACGCCCAGGTCAAGATCCTGGAGGACCTGGCGGCGCTCCCCACCCACGAGATCAAGAACGTTTACGCCCGCAAGTCCAGCGTCGACATCGGCTTCAACCTGGTGTCGGACCTGTGCATCTGTGTGCCGCTCAAGTGGGATGCCAAGATGGGCTAGCGGCCTTTCCCCGGTAATCGGAATGCGCTGCAGGGGCGGCCGGCCGGTCGCCCCTGCACCGAACCACCGCGGCGCAGGTTCCGGGAGGGCTTGGCGGCACCATGGACAACGACGCCTACGTCACCTACCACGGCAATACCGAGGCGGACCGGGAGATCGCGCAGCGGAGCGTTCTCTTCATCGACAACGAGACCGCGGCGCGCGTCCTCACCATGGAGGACACCATCGACGCGGTCGAGGAGTCGTATCGCGAGTGGGGTCTGGGGCGGGCCACCGCCACCCGGGCGACGCACTCGGTGCCGCGGCCGAACGGGGACGGCTGGTACGCCTGGGACCCCATGGCCTCCGCGCTCCCGAAGATGGACGCGCTCGCCGTCCGCATGAAGTCGGACATCCTTCCGGCCTCCGGGACCCAGGTCAAGAAGTACTGCGTGGCGCCCGGCAAGTTCTGCGGCCTCATCCTGCTGTTCAGCACTGACGACGGCGCGCCCCTGGCGATCATGAACGACGGCCACATCCAGCACATGCGCGTGGGGGCCGCCGGCGCCATCAGCGTCAGGCACATGGCCCGCGAGGACGCCGCCGTCCTGGGCCTCTACGGCACCGCCGGCATGGCCACGGCGCACGCGCTGGCCATCTCCAAGGTGAGGCCCCTCCGCAAGATCCTCGTTTACAGTCCCAACCCGGAGCACCGGGCGGCCTTCGCGGAACGGACCGGCGCCAACCTGGGAGTCGAGGTGGCGGCCGTGGACGACCCGCGCGGCGTGATGGAGGGCGCGGACATCGTCGCGGCCTGCACCAACTCGCTGGAGCCCGTGGTCAAGGGGGAGTGGCTGGAGCCCGGCATGCACGTCCTCGCGGTGCTGCCCAACGAGATGGATGACGACGTCTTCCGCCGGTGCCACCGCTACGTCTACTCCCGCACGCCCAGGACCGACTACCATGTCGCCGACCCCGAAAGACGCCCGGCCGTGGGCTACGAACCCATCGATACGGAGTGGCTGCGACGGGAGAAGCAGCTCATGGGCCGGGAGAAGCGGGTGTTCCTGTCCGACGTGGTGCTCGGGGACCATCCGGGGAGGGGGTCCAGCGAGGAGGTGACCTGCTTCGTGACCCAGGGCATACCCATCCAGTTCGCGGCCGCGGCCCGCAAGGTCTACGAGGGCGCCCGTGCGCGGGGCCTGGGCCACGAGCTGCCGCTGAGCTGGTTTCTTCAGGACATCAGCGACTGATCGGGCGGAGATGAGCAGCTATATCGTGCGCAGGACCCTTTGGGCCATCCCCACCATGCTGGGGGTCATGGTCTTCATCTTCGTGGTGATGCGGATCCTGCCCGGCGACCCCGCCTATGCCATCCTGGGGGACGAGGCGCCACCGGAAGCCCTGGAGCAGTTCCGGCGGAGCTGGGGCCTCCACGAACCGCTCTGGATCCAGTTCCGGGACTATGTCTGGGGCCTCCTGCGGGGCGACCTCGGCATCTCCATGGCCAACCGCAGGCCCATCCTGCCGCAGATTCTGCGTGCCCTGCCGTACACGCTGGACCTCGCCGTCTCCGGACTGGCGGTGGGCCTGCTGCTGGGCATTCCCCTGGGAATCCTCACCGCGCGGCGGCGCAACACCATGACGGACTACTGCGCCAGGGTGCTCTCGCTGGCGGGCATCTCCACGCCGTCCTTCTACCTCGGCATCCTGCTGATCTTCTTCTTCGCCTATCAGACGCGCCTCTTCCCGGTCATCGGCGCGGGCGACCTGAACGACCCCTGGGACCGTCTGCACCACTTGGTGCTGCCGGCGCTCAGCGTGGGGCTGGCCATGATGTCGTACATCACCCGCGTCACCCGGTCCGCCCTGCTCGAGGTCATCAACATGGAGTACGTGCGCACCGCCCGGGCCAAGGGGCTCAAGGAGCACTGGGTGATGTACAAGCACGCGCTGCGGAACGCCCTGATGCCGGTGGTGTCGGTGGTCGGCATCTACACCGGCATCCTCATCGGCAGCTCCATCCTGGTCACCATCGTCTTCAACCGGCCGGGCCTGGGGAAGCTCATGGTCGGCGGCATCAACACCCATGACTACCTAATGCTCCAGGCGGTGATGACGTTCTATGCCGGGATCATCGTGCTGGTGAACCTGTTGACCGACCTGACCTACGCTCTCATCGATCCGCGGATCCGGTACAAGTGAACCAAACCATGAACGCCGATACGCAAGAACCCGTGAGCGCCGATACCCTGGAACCCGTGAGCGCCCAGGTCTCGTCCGGCAGCCGCCGGCGCCGCAGGATGTGGCGCGCCATGAAGCGCAACAAGACCACGCTGGTGGGGCTTGTCCTGACCACGCTGATCCTGCTGGTGGCCCTGTTCGCCCCGTGGCTGGTCCCCTTCGATCCGGTCCAGCAGAACCTCATGAAGGGAGACATGCCGCCCGGAGCGGAGCACGTGCTGGGCACGGACAGCTTCGGCCGGGACGTGCTCTCGCGCATCATCATGGGGGCGCGCGTGTCCCTGGGCATCGCCCTGTCCGCGGTGGGCATGGCGCTGATCTTCGGCAGCACCCTCGGCGTGGTCGCGGGCTACAAGGGCGGCGCCATCGATACCGCCACGGTCCGGCTGACGGACCTCTTGATGACCTTCCCCACGACGATCCTCGGGCTGATGGTGCTGGCCGTCCTGGGCTCCGGCATGGTGAACCTCTCCATTGCCATCGCCATCGCCATCACGCCGCGCTTCGCCCGCATCGCCCGCGGCTCCGCCATCGCGCTCCGGGAGCGGGACTTCATCCAGGGAGCCCGGGCCCTCGGCATGAGCGACGCGCGCATCATCTGCAAGCACGTGCTGCCCAACATCTCCAACGAAGTGCTCGTGGTCGCGAGCCTGTGGACCGCCACCGCCATCCTCCAGGAAGCCAACCTGAGCTTCATCGGCCTCGGCGTGAAGCCGCCCACCCCCAGTTGGGGCGGCATGATCCGCGACGGCGTCAACCAACTCCTCAACCAGCCCTGGCTCTCCATCGCCCCCGGCGCCGCCATCTTCGCCGTGGTCCTCGCCTTCAACATGATCGGCGACGGGCTGAGGGACATCCTCGATCCGAGGACCATGGATTGAAGCAGCGCCTTGCGAGAAGGCTGAGATTGCGGGCCAAGGTTATCTGATTTGGATAACCTTGGGTAACTTCACTTGAAATGGGCCGATGATCGAGGTCCTGAACTACAAGGAAGCACCGAACCGGGGCCGGTTCGCGAGGCCGGCTACCGTTTGAAGAGACTTCGCCAAGACCAACGTGCGGGGCGCCGCATCTCGTTATCGAACACACCGCGCTTCCCGCCCAGGAACTCCATGGCGTCGATCCAGGCATTGGCTTCGGCCGGGGTGATCTCCTCCCGCGCGCGGTGGTCGTGTTTCTCGGTGAAACGGTCGAGGGTGTCGTGCAGGGACTGGGCGGCGCGGACCTGGAGTTGCCGGAGCTTGGCGAAGTGTGGGTGGCCGGCTTGGGTTTCCTCGGCGACGAGGAAGTGCGGGATGCAGATGCCGGAAGAGTTGCGGTACTTCCCGGAGAAAGTCTTGTCTCCAAGCAGGTCCAGCAGTTGTTGGAGGTGGACGGACTCCGATCGGGCGGCGACCACGCAGGCCGGACAGGTTGTCCTCTTAAGGCGGGCGCGCAGTCCCGACGCGGCGTGCGTCAGCCAACCCCTCAGGGCGCGCCATCCGGTAACAGGGGGCGCGCCGGCCGTGTGGCGGAAGCGGTTCAGCAGGTCCCTGGCGATGATGGCGAAGCCCAGGTCGGGGGCGCTGGATGCGGGCAGGTCGCGCAGCAGCCACGTGTGCGGGTTGCAGAGGCCGAAGGATTCCCGCAGGCCCTCCCGCGTGGGTACGTCGGTAACGCGTTCGTAGAGGACGCTGTCCAGGTAGGTGCGGCTGTCGTCGATGACGATGCCGCAGATGGGGCAACCCGGCCCGTCGAGCCGGTCGAAGAGCTTAAAGTAGAAGCGGTCTCTGGGTGCAACCGCGGTCACTTGTTCAGCGCCCGCCAGATCTTCTCTCCGGTGATCGGCAGGTCGGTGATGCGTACGCCCACGGCTTGGTCGACGGCGTTGGCGATGGCGGACGGGACGGGGAGGATGCCGCTTTCGCCCAGGCCCTTGGCGCCGTAGGGGCCGGCGCCGTTGGCGTTCTCGAAGAGGATGTTGACCTGCTCGTCCGGCAGGTCGGAGATCTTCGGCAGGCGGTAGGTGAGGGCGTCGGGGGTGAGCATCAGGCCGTTCTCGTACACGGTCTCCTCGAACAGCGCCTGGCCGAGCCCCTGCAGGAAGGCGCCCTGCTCCTGGGTGTGGCACTGCTGCGGGTTGATGGCCTTGCCGGCGTCGGCGATGCCGACGTACTTGAGCACGCGCACCTCGCCGGTGTCCCGGTCCACGTGGACCTTGGCGGCGCCCCATCCCACCTCCCAGAAGGGCGCCTTGGCGCCGAGGGGGGCGTCGGGATCACGCTCGCTCACTTGGCGGCCCTCGCCGGTGATGACGCCGCCCGCCCCCTTGACGTGCCGCACCAGCGCGGAGAAGGGGAAGGCGATCTCCGCCAGGCGCACCTCGCCGTTGGCCAGGGTCGCGGCGGCGTCGGGGCTCTGGCCCATGGAGCGGGCGGCCTCGACGAGTTGCTCGCGGACGGCCCGGGCGGCCTTCTGCACCGCGAGCCCCATGACCGTGGTGGCGCTGCTGGCGTAGGTGCCCATGTCGAAGGGAGTCGAGTCGGTGTCCAGGGACGCCACCTGGACCTCCGTGGGGCGCACGCCCAGCTCCCGGGCGGTGATGCGCGCCATGGCGGTGTGGGAGCCCTGGCCGATCTCGATGGTGCCCTCGTGCAGGGTGATGCCGCCGCCGTCGTCCACCTCCACGCGCGCGGACGAGATCTTGAAGTTGCCGCCGCCGTCCTTGCAGCCGCAGGCGACGCCGATGCCGCAGTCGGGTTCCAGCTCCTCGCCCCAGCCGATCTCTTCGGCGGCGCGTCGCAGTCCCTCCTTGAGGTCGGTGTCCAGGGGGGTCTCGCCGGGGGCGAACTCCTCGCCCTTGTCGAGCAGGTTCTTGAGCCGGAACTCCACCGGGTCCCAGCCCATCTCCCGGGCGATCATGTCCATCTGCGATTCGTAGGCCCACGCCACCTGGGGCGTGCCCATGCCGCGGAACGCGCCGGCCGGCACGGTGTTGGTGTAGACGGTGTAGGCGTGGGAGCGCAGGTGCGGGATGCGGTACGGGCCGGGCGCCCGGTATCCCGCCTTCTGGGTGACCCGGGGACCCGAGTCCGAGTAGGCGCCGCCGTCCACGTGCACGAGGCAGTCCCGCGCCACGAGCTTGCCGTCCCGGTCCACGCCGGTGCGGAGCCGCACGCGCACGGCCGGCTTGCTCACGGTGCGCGACTCCTCCTCCAGCGACAGGTGCATGAACACCCGCCGCCCGGCCTTGC
>JAPPNE010000018.1 GCA_028818775.1 Deltaproteobacteria bacterium
TGTTCACGTGCGGGACGGTGATGGGCCAGGAGTATTTCGGGAAGAACAAGGTGACGTATGACGATTACGACTGGCATTTTCTGGAGACGGAGCATTTCAAGATCTATTTCGACAAGGCGTCGCAGCCTGCTGCCGAGTTTGCGGCGAAGGAGGCGGAGCGTGCGCTGGTGCGTCTGGAGAAGGACCTGAAGTATACGCTGAAGGACCGATATCCGATCGTGATCTACAACTCTCACAACGGGTTTTCGGTGACGAACATCACGCCGACGGAGCAGTCGGAGTTCACGGGTGGTTTTACGGAGTTCGCGCAGGGTCGGGTTGTGATCCCGTATACGGGGTCGTATAGCGATTTCCGTCACGTGATCCACCACGAGCTGGTGCACGTGGTGACGCTGGAGATGTGGACGGGCGGCGGGTGGCTGGGAGCGATGATGACGCAGACGGCGTCGCTGCCGCCGTTGTGGATTGCGGAGGGCGTGGCGGAGTATCTGTCGCAGGGGGGGTGGGACCGCGAGGCGGACAATTTCATGCGTCACGCGACGATCGCGGGCTTCGTGCCGGGGATGACGTCGTTGAGCGGGGCGTTCGCGTATAAGGGGGGTCAGTCCGTCTTCGTGATGATCGAGGAGGAGTATGGCAAGGACAAGGTGGCGGAGTTCATATCGTCGTTTCGTTCCGCGCGATCGGTGGACAAGGCGCTGAAGGCGTCGGTGGGCGAGGGTGTGGAGGAGCTGGACGAGAAGTGGCAGTTGTGGTTGAAGCGTCAGTATTGGAACGAGATCAACCTGCACCATCCGTCGGAGGAGGTGGCGAAGCCGTTGACGGAGGCGGGCGAGGGCCGTGGCTTCTACAATATCGCGCCGTCGTTTTCGCCGCAGGGCGACAAGATCGCGTACGTGACGGAGCGTCAGGGCACGTTCGACATCTACCTGATGTCGGCGATCGACGGTCAGGACCTGGGTCGGCTGGTGGAGGGGGAGCGGTCGTCGGACTTCGAGGGGTTGTTCGTGCTGCGCCCGGGCATCACGTGGTCGCCGGACGGGAAGCAGATCGCGTTTGCGGCGAAGTCGCGCAACAAGAACACGCTGTATACGCTGGACGTGCGGAAGAAGCGGGTGACGAGGCGGTTCAACTTCGATCTGGACGGGTTGTTCGAGCCCACGTGGTCGCCGGACGGGAAGCGGATCGCGATCGTGGGACTGAAGGACGGGTGGTCGGACGTGTACGTGGTGAACGTGGCGGATGAGTCACTGCGGCGGATGACGCGGGACCCGTATGACGAGAAGCACCTGGACTGGTCCCCGGACGGGGAATGGATCGCGATCAGTTCGGACCGGCCGTCGGCGGCGCTGGCGTATGACGGGTCGAAGGACTTCGAGTTCGGGGTGTATGACGTGTTCGTGCTGAAGGCGGACGGGAGCGAGATCCGCCGGGTGGTGGAAAGCGATGTGAACGACAGCCATCCCACGTGGGGTCCGGACTCGCAGACGCTGGCGTTCGTGTCGGACCGTACGGGCGTGGGCAACGTCTACGTCACGCACGTGGACGGCTCGCAGATGTATCCGATCAGCAATCTGCTGTCGGGGGCGCGGT
Source organism: Deltaproteobacteria bacterium (assembly GCA_028818775.1). Classification (NCBI taxonomy): domain Bacteria; kingdom Pseudomonadati; phylum Myxococcota; class Myxococcia; species Deltaproteobacteria bacterium. The sequence goes on from JAPPNE010000018.1 coordinate 1,594, forward strand.
ATATCGACTGGAGCGCGGACGGCAAGAAGCTGGCGTTCACGACGTTCCACCGCGGGGGCTACGACATCTTCGTGATGAAGGACCCGCGCAAGCAGAAGCGGGGGATGGAGGACCTGCCGCTGACGCGTTACGCGAAGCGGCTGGCGGGCATCGAGGACCGTCCGTTCGTGGAGTTGCAGAAACAGCGGCGGCAGGAGGAGAAGGCGGCCGCGGCGGCGGACGCCGACAGCGGGGCGGTGGCTGCGCAGGAAGACACGGCCGCGGCGGTTGCGGCAAACCGGAAGGTGGAGACGTGGATGTCGGACCAGATGGCGCTGGCGGCGGCGGAGGCGCGCGGCGACGAAACGGCGACGGCCGATGCCGACACGCTGGACGGCAACGGCGACAGGGAACTCACGCTGCGCGACTGGAACCGGGAGTTCAAGGTGAACAAGTACCGCGTGAAGCTCAAACCGGAATTCTTCGGGGCCAACGCGGGCTTCGACACCTTCTACGGCGTGAGCAGCCTGCTGCACCTGTCCCTGACCGACGTGATGGGCGACCACCGCGTCGTCATACAGACCGGGCTGAGCTTCTCCCTCAAAGACAGCGACCTCTTCCTCGGATACCAGAACCTCAAACACCAGACCAACTATTTCCTCAGCGC
>JAPPNE010000019.1 GCA_028818775.1 Deltaproteobacteria bacterium
CCCCCCCCCCCCCCCCCCCCCCCGCCCCCCCCCCCCCCCCCCCCCCCCCCCCTCCTCCCCCCCCCTCCCCCCCCCCCCCCCGCCACTTCAATAGACCAGCGCGATACGGAAACCGGCTCGAAAGGAGACTAGCCGTGAGCAACGCTTTCGACCTGCTTCTCGTCAACGGCACGGTAATCAACCCGGCCGCCGGGCCGCGCCAGGCGCTGGACGTGGGCATCACGGACGGCCGCATCGCCGCCATGGGGAAGGATCTCCCGCGGGACGGCGCCGGGCAGGTCCTCGACGTGGGCGGCTGCTTCGTGACCCCGGGCCTCATCGACTTCCACGTGCACAGCTACTGGGGCGTCAACCCCTACGGCACCGACCTCGACGCCGTGTGCGGCGCCAGCGGCGTCACCACCACCGCGGACGCGGGCTCGGCCGGGCCGGTGAACTTCACGGGGTTCCGGCACCTGGTGTACGAACGGTCCCGCACGCGCATGCTGGCCTTTGTCGCGGTGGCGCAGCACGGAGTCCTCAACGCGCCCGGAGAGCTCGAGAACATCGGCTTCGCCGACCCCGACAACGCCGCGCGCACGGTGCGGGAGAACCCGGACGTCGCCGTGGGCATCAAGATCCGCCTGCACGTCAAGTCGGTGGGAGACAACGGCCGCGAGGCCCTCGGGATGGCGGTGGGAGCCGGAGACGCCAGCAATTCTCCGGTGATGGTGCACGTGGGAGACACCGGCATACCCATGGAGGAGATCGTCGAGACGCTGCGTCCGGGCGACATCGTCACCCACTGCTACACGCCGAAACAGCCGGCCATCGTGGACCCGGACGGCCGTCTGCGGCCTGCCGTTCTGGAGGCGCAGAAACGCGGGGTCGTCTTCGACGTCGCCCACGCCAACGGGCACTTCGACTTCGACCTGGTGGCCCGGGCCATGGACCAGGGACTGCGCCCGGACATCATCAGCACCGACCTGCACAGGATGAGCGGCTCCGGCCCCGTGGTGGACCTGCCCACCACCCTGACCAAGTTCCTGATGCTGGGACTGGACCTCGATGAGATCGTCGCCGGCTGCACCATCAACGCCGCCCGCGCCATCGGATGGGAAGACCGCCTCGGCGTCCTCGAAGTGGGCAGGGAGGCAGACGTGGCGGTGCTGGAGGTGGTGGACGAGGAGGCGACCCTGGAGGACAGCGTCGGCAACCGCCGCACACACGGGCAACGCATCGTCGCTCGCCACACCATCCGCGCCGGGGTGCTGTAGGTAGCCATGAGCGAATGGATCTTCCGCTACGACGGCTTCGACCCGGCCAAGCAAGGCTTGCGTGAAGCCCTCTGCACCCTCGGCAACGGCTACTTCGCCACCCGCGGCGCCGCGGAAGGGGCCGAGGCCGGCGACGTGCACTACCCCGGCACCTATCTCGCCGGTTGCTACAACCGCCTGGAGACTACGGTCGGCGACCGCGTGGTAGTCAACGAGGACTTGGTCAACCTGCCCAACTGGCTCCGACTGCGGTTCCGCCTGGAAGACGGGCCGTGGTTCGAGCTGTCGGCGGTCGAGGTGCTGGCCTACCAGCAGGAGCTGGACCTCAAGAACGGTTTGCTGACGCGAAGGCTGCGGTTCCGTGATCCCGAAGGTCGCACCAGCTTCATTCGCAGCCGGCGGCTGGTGCACATGCGGCATCCGCACCTAGCGGTCCTGCGCTGGACGCTGCTGGCGGAGGACTGGTCGGGAAACGTCACCATTCGATCCTCGCTGGACGGGTCGGTCATCAACGCCGGGGTCCCGCGCTATCGCCAGCTCAATTCCAAGCACCTGGAAACCCTGGAGAAGGGCCGCACGGGCGAAGACGGCATGTACCTCGTGGTCCAGACCAACCAGTCGCGCATCCGGCTGGCGCTGGCGGCACGCACCCGGCTCTTCCGGCAGGAGGAATACGAGGAAGTCGCGCCCCGCACCATAGAGGAAGCGGAAGCGATAACGCAGGAGTTCGTCGTCCCGGTAGGGAAGAAGCAGGTGGTGACGCTGGAGAAGACGGTGGCCCTGTACTCGTCCCGTGACCGGGCCATCTCGGAAAGCGGCCAAGCCGCCCGGTCCGCGGCAGCGACGGCCGGCCGGTTCGTGGAGTTGCTGGATTCCCATGCAAGCGCGTGGCAATCCCTGTGGCGCCGTTGCGACGTGGAGCTCCCTTCATGCCCGGAAGAGGAGAAGGTCCTGCGCCTGCACGCCTTCCACCTGCTCCAGACCGCGTCCCCGAACTCGGTGGACCTGGACGCCGCGGTGGCCGCCCGGGGACTCCACGGCGAGGCCTACCGCGGCCACATTTTCTGGGACGAGCTGTACTTCCTGTTCTTCTACATCGCCCGGATACCGGAGATCGCCCGGTCGCTGCTGTTGTACCGCTACCACCGGCTGGATGCCGCGCGCAGGGCCGCCCGGGAGGATGGCTATAAGGGCGCCATGTATCCCTGGCAGAGCGGCAGCGACGGCACCGAGGAGACCCAGAAGCTGCACCTGAACCCCAACTCCGGCCGCTGGCTGGACGACAACAGCCACCGGCAGCGGCACGTCAACATCGCCATCGTCTACAACGTCTGGCGCTACTACAAGACCACCGGCGACCGCGGTTTCCTGTCGCGCTACGGAGCCGAGATGATCCTGGAGATCGCGCGCTTCTGGGCCAGCCTGGCGCAAGAGAACGAGAACACCGGGCGCTACGAGATCCACGGCGTCATGGGGCCGGACGAATACCATGACATGTACCCCCGCGCCGATGCCGGCGGCCTGCGCAACAATGCCTACACCAACGTGATGGTGGTCTGGGTGCTGGAGCGCGCGATGGAGGTGCTGGACCTGTTGGGCGGGGGCCGCAGGGCCGAGTTGGCCGAGGAGATCGGCCTCCAACCCGACGAGGAGGAGCGCTGGCGCGAGATCACCCGCAGGATGACCGTGCCGTTCCACGGCGACGGCGTCATCAGCCAGTTCGAGGGCTACGATGCGCTCGGCGAGTTCGACTGGGACAGCTACCGTGAGAAATACGGCAACATCGAGCGGCTGGACCGCATCCTCGAGGCGGAAGGCGACTCCCCCAACCCCTACAAGGCGTCGAAGCAGGCTGACCTGCTCATGCTGTTCTACCTGCTGCGCGCCGACGAGGTGCAGTCCCTGTTCCGCCAACTCGGATACGACCTCGACGACGCAGCCATCCGCAAGACCGTGGACTACTACAGCGCCCGCACCTCCCACGGGTCGACCCTGAGCCGGGTGGTGCACGCCGCCGTGTCGGCACGCTCCGATCCGGCCCTGTCGTGGCGCTACTTCACCGAGGCGCTGCAGAGCGACGTCGCCGACATCCAGGGCGGCACCACTCCCGAGGGCATCCACATGGGCGCCATGGGCGGGCTCGACGACGTCCTGCTGCGCCGCTACGCCGGCATCGACACCATGGGCGAGACCCTGAGCCTCGACCCCTGCCTGCCCGACGAACTGCCGGCCCTGCGACTGACCATCGTCTACCGTGGCCGCCTGGTGGCGCTGGACCTCACACGCGAGCGCGTGCGCATTTCGCTGGAGGATGACTCCCCGTCACCGCTGGAGGTGGTGGTGCAGGGGACGAAGCACGCGCTGGGTTCCGGGGACAGCGAGATTCCGCTGACCGCGGGCGTTCAGGGTTGACTTGGGACACGACAATCTCCTATTTTCGCCCGACACGGACCGCAAGCAAGGGGTCCGCATTCCGAAAGGGGGATGACAAATGAAACCCGACACACGTATTCGCGGAACATTGTGGAAGCGGACAGGGGCACTGGTCGCGGGCGCGGCACTCCTTCTAGGCTTGCTCCTCACCGGCTCCGCGTGGGCCGCCTCCAAGGACCGGGTTGTGGTCTACCACGCCGGCAGCATCGATTCCCTCCACCCCTACAATCACAGCCTGGGCCCGGCCTACTCCATCTGGGAGCACATGATGGAGCCGCTGGTGCAGGTGGACGAGGCGCGTGGGGCATACGTGCCCAAGCTGGCGGAGTCCTGGGAGCTGAACGGCAAGGAGTGGACGTTCAAGCTGCGCAAGGGCATCAAGTTCCACGACGGCACGCCGCTGACGGCCCACGACGTCGAGTTTTCGTTCAACCGCATCAAGACGGACAAGAACAGCCTTCAGCGGCGGCAACTGAGAGAACTGGTGGAGATGCGGGTCGTGGACGACCACACCATCGTCCTGGTGACGGACACGCGCAACGTGGTGTTCCTCGACAAGATCAAGACCCGCTTCGTCATGAGCAAGGCTGCCGCGGAGAAGTACGGCAAGGACGTGGACAAGCACCCCATCGGCACCGGACCCTACAAGTTCAAGAGCTTCAAGCGCGACGGCGACCTTGTCCTGGAGCACAACGACGCCTACTGGGGCTCCCCGAAGCCGCAGATCAAGACCATGGTGTGGCGCAAGGTCACCGAGGAGGCCGCCCGGGTCGCGGCCCTGGAGGCCGGACAGGCTGACGTGGTCAACGCGGTGCCCGCCCACGAGGTGGAGCGCCTGAAGAGGAACCCCAGGATCAACATCAAGACGGTGCCCGGGGGGCGCATCTACTTCCTGGCCCTCAACCCGGCGTACAAGCCCTGGGACAACAAGCTCGTGCGGCAGGCGGCCAACTATGCGGTGGACGCCTACCCCATCGTGAAGAACATCTTCGACGGCCTCGGTTTCGTGGTGGAGGGCGCCGCCGCGAAGCAACACATCGGCTACGACCCCAACGCCAAGCGCTATCCCTACGACCCCAAGAAGGCCCGTGAGCTTCTGGCCAAGGCGGGATACCCGGACGGCGTCAACGTAAAGATGTACTATTCCGCGGGACGGTATCCCAAGGACACCGAGGTGGTGCAGGCCATCGCGGCCCAGATGAAGAAGGGCGGTTTCAACATCGAGCTGATCACCCAGGAATGGGTGGTGTTCTGGGGCAAGTCCGGGGTCAACGGCGGCAAGCTGCCCTTCTACCACGTCAGCCGGGGCAGCGTCGTCGACGCGCACACGCACCTGGAACAGTACTTCAAGACCGGCGCGAGCGCCCGTATCGACTACAGCAATTCCGAGTTCGACAGGATCATGGCACTGGAGCAGGCGGAGGCCGATCCCGAGAAGCGTCTCAAGCTGCTGCACCAGTTGGGCCACATCCTGAAAGAGGACTCGCCGTGGGTGCCGTTGTGGGTTCTGGCCGACATCTACGGGGCCGCCAGCAACATCGAGTGGCAGCCTCGTTCCGACGAGAGAATCCGTGCGTGGGAGATGCGGATCAAGGAGTGACGGCGGAACGAAAGCGGAGCGAATGTGACGGGGCCGGTGAGCGGCGCGGACGTGACGCCGCGCTGAACGCTCACCGGCCGTCGCTTTCGGACGAACGTTGCCGGCTCAACCGACGTTGACCTGAATCTGCCGCGGCCGCGCCGCTTCCGCGGTGGGGAGATCGAGGGCCAGCACTCCCTGTTTCAGGGTCGCGCCGATGCGCGTCTGATCGACCTTCTCGCTCAGCTCGAACTGCCGGAAGTAGTTCACCAGTTCGTATTCCCGGTGCAGCATCGATCCCGGCGCGTGTGACGTCGTCTTTCCCTGGATGGTCAGAACACCATCCTCGACGCGGATGTTGAGGCCTTCCTTGGCCACTCCCGGAAGGTCGGCCAGCACCGCCAGGCCGTGCTCCGTCTCGTAGATGTCCACCGGGGGAACCACGTAGCGCTCCTGGGCGCGCGTCCCTTCCTTGCCTGCCTGCACGTCAGTGCTCGTGGCAACCATGTCTTCGGCCATTGTCCTTTCCTCCTGAGTCGTTCTCGTTTCCGAAAGCCTGCCTGCGTGCCGCGGGTCTACTCGTTGCCAACGTTTCTATGCGACGTTGACCTGAATCTGCTGCGGCTTGGCCTCCGTCGCCTTCGGCAGCGTGATACGCAGGATGCCGTCGTTGTAGTTCGCCACCACGCCGGACGAATCCACCTCCACCGGCAACTCCACCGTGCGCTTGAACTGGCCCGCGCCACGCTCGTTGCGGTGGAACGCCTCCGCCTTGACCCCGTTGACCGTGGGCTGCTTCTCGCCGGAAACCGTCAGCGTGTTGCGCACCACCGATACGTTGAGCGACTCGGGATTCACGCCGGGCGTCAGCGCCTCGGCGTACAACGCGTCCTTGTCTTCGTAGACGTTGACCAGTGGATAGCGCCGCCCTGCCCTTCCCGGCAGGAATGCAGTGCGAAACGGCGAGGTCCTCAGGCCGAAGTCCTCGAACGCGCGGTCGATCTCGCGACGAAGCGCGTCCATTCCATTCAACGTGCCCCAATAAGCCATCTGCGAGTCCTCCCTTCACCGAGTTGACCCGAAGATAAGCACGAATTTTGGCGTGTCAATGGGTATCCGGAGACCGTCCCACGCAGAGACGGTTCCGCGAGAACGCGGAGACTCCGGGGTGCGGGAATACGAACGTTCGCCGGCCCGGGCGCCGCCAGCGCAACCCTTCGGCCCACGTACTTCAGACTGCGAGGCTACTTCAGGCTTGGAACTTGATCTCGCCGCCCACCACCGTCATCTCCACCTTGATGTCCTTGATGCGTTCCCCCGGCACCTCGAAGGGGTCCTCGGCCAGCACCGCCATGTCGGCGAGCTTGCCGGCCTCCAGGGTCCCCTTCACGTCCTCCTCGAAGCCGGCGAAGGAGGCGTAAGTGGTGTGCATTTCGAAAGCCTGCTGCACGCTCAGGGCTTCCTCGGGCTCCAGGACCTCGTCCCACAGCATGCGGCGCGAGACGTAGGCGCCGATGTCCCGCAACGGGTCCACCGGCCAGTACCCCGGTGCGTCCGAGCCGCCGGCCATCATGACGCCCGCTTCCAGCAGCGTCTTGAGCGGGAAGGCCCGCTCCATGCGCTTGGCGCCGATGGCGGCGCGGATGGAATCGCCGACGAAGTAACCCAAGGAGATGTTGGGAATGGCGACGATGCCATTGCGCACGAGACGCTCGATGCGCTCGGGGGTCATCAGCCAGTTGCCCATGTGCTCGATGCGGTGGCGGTGGTCTTCGCGCGGCAATTCGGCCAGCGCCTTCTCGTAGGCCTCCAGCGACATGTCGAAGGCGCGGTCGCCGATGGCGTGCACGCAGCAGCGGAGGCCGGCGGTGTGGCAGCGCAGCACGGTGTCGTCCAGCTCGTCCTGCTGGATGCGGATGAGCCCGCTGTAGTCCGGCGTGTCGAGGTAGGGTTCGTAGAACAGCGCGTTGCGGCCGGTGATGCCGCCGTCGATGCTCATCTTCGCGCCACCCACCCGCAGCCACTCGTCGCCGAAGCCGGTCTGGAGGCCGGTCTCCAGCACGCTGTCCGTGCTCATCTCGGACTCGATGACGCGCAGCAGGAGGCTCGAGCGCATGTGCAGGCCCCCCTCCGCCCTGAGCTCCTGGTAGGCGCGCACCGCGGACGGGTCCTTGACGATGTCGTGGATGGTGGTCACTCCCCGTTCGAGGGCCTGCTGCACGGCGAAGGCGATGCCCAGCTTGCGCGCCGTGGCATCGAACTCGGGGATCACGCCCGTCACGATGTGCTGGGCGCGCTCGTGCAGGATGCCGGTGGGCTCTCCGGTGTCGGAGTCCCGCTCGATGGCGCCGCCGGCCGGATCCGGCGTTTCCCGGTCGATGCCGGCGAGCCCCAGGCCTCTCGAATTGGCCACGGTGACGTGGGCGCCGAAGGAGACGGACGTGGGGTGCTCGGGGACGGCGGCATCGAGGTCGACGCGGTCCGGGAAGCGCTTGTCCTTCATGCGGAAGTCCTGCATCGGGCTTCCCTGCGCCACCACCCAGTCGCCCGTGGGAGTCTCCGCGGCTTTCTTCGACAGGCGCGTGAGCACGGTGTCGATGTTGTTCACCGGACCGTAGAAGTCGCGGACGTCCACCAACTGCATGTCCGCCAGCCCCTTGTCCGCCAGGTGCACGTGGGCGTCGGTCAACCCCGGGATGACGGTAAGGCCGTTGAGGTCCACCTCCCGGGTTTCGGCCCCGCCCAGCCGCCGGAGTTCATCGGAGGAGCCCACGGCGACGATGCGCCCGCCCGAGCAGGCCACCGCCTGGGCCAAGGGCGCTCCGGGCGCGAACGTGCGCACCTTGCCGTTGAAGAAAACCGTGTCGGGATAGGGCAAGCGACTTCCAGCCATCGAGATCCTCCAAGGTCTATATTCGGACGCCGGCTGGCCCCGGCGCAGGCCCTATGAATATAGCCGCGCCCGTGCAACGTCAAACCTGAGCGTAGCGCCACCCCACCCCTCCTGGATTCCCGCTTCCGCGGGAATGACGATTCGAGGCGGAGGGAGACCCTCTCAGGGTTGACTTCTTACGCGACTATTTCATATGTATCGCCGGATACGGACCGCAAGGGGTCCGCATTCCAAAGGAGGACGGCTCGATGAAACTGGATACAGGTATTCGTGGAATTTTGTGGAAGCGGACAGGAGCACTCGTCGCGGGTGCGGCGCTTCTTCTGGGCGTGCTCGCCGCCGGCTCCGCCATGGCCGCCTCCAAGGACCGGGTGGTGATCTACCACGCGGGC
>JAPPNE010000020.1 GCA_028818775.1 Deltaproteobacteria bacterium
TCAGCGCACCGTGGCGGTCGAGGGTCTCGCGGAAGGCCGGGCTGAGCGCCACCGCATCCCCCTCGCTGCGGGTTCGCCGGCGAAGATCGTCCCAGGCTGCCATGACCTCGGTGCGCTCCGCTGCGAACGCATCTACGGCGGTGCCGTGGCGCCAGCCGTTGACCGCATATTGGATTTCCCGGGCGATGCGCACGATGGCATTGTCGTTCGCTGCCGCCTGTGTTGCCGACACTGTCTGCGACAGTGTCGCAGACACTTGTGCCTCGCCTGCTGCGCGGCCTGCGGCCACCGCGCGGTCCCCGTCTGGCTCTTTCTGCGCTTCGCCGGCACCGCCTTGCCTCGCGCCGGCCGATGATCTGCGGCCGCTGCCGATATCGGCCCGCGCCGCCTCCCTCGCATCCCGCCATGCGCCGTCGGCGATGTAGTCGAGCGCCGCCTCCTTGGGCCGGGAGCGCGACCAGCGTTCGGCCAGATACGCCCGTACCTCGCTGTCCAGCACGGGCCGCTCCGCCTCGTCCTCGGGGAGGCTCTCGGCGATGTCGAAGACGATGGGCGAGCGGTTGACGTAGACGTCGATCCCCTCGCGGTGCCGGGTGGCGGCGGGATAGACGGTCTCGCGCGAGGGCCGGTCGTCGATCAGCAGGAACGCGCGATCCACCGTCAGCCCCTGGGCGGACGCGATGGTCATTGCATAGCCGTAGTCGATGCGGATGTTGTCGTGGTAGTCGCGGATCTCGTCGTGGCGGAACGAGACCCGCCGCCCGTCATCGGTGCGCGCGGTGATGTGAACGGAGACTTCTGCCTCGGGATCGCCCTTGTACGACTCTGAATCCCGCCCGGCGCGACCACTGGCTAGCCAGTTCCGGGCCTTGCGCGTGACCACCGCGCCTTCTACCCGTCGCACCTCGATGTCCTCGACGGTGACGACGGTGCCGTTGAAGAGCTGCTTCTGCCACTGTGTGGCGCCGATGCGGAGCCGGTCGCCGACGGCGATCTCAAGCGGCTCGGTCACCCGCCCGTCAAGGTCGCGGCTGACCTCGATCACCGCGCGCTTGATGTCGGTCCTTTCTCCGAGGACTCGCTCCCGCATGAGCCAGGAGAGCGCCCGCGCTTCTGCCTTCGTGCGTGCCAGCACCACGGCGGATTTGTGGGGCTCGGCGTTGGCGAGCCGCGCCCAGTCGTTGACCAGACCGGTCAGCGTTTTCTCTTCGTCGTAATGAAGATGCAGCCGGCCCCTGAGCTGCCACGCCTCGATGGCCTTCTCCGCTTCGCCGTCCCTGAGCGCCTCCGAGACCGCCACCTGCCACGGCGTGAACAGGGGCTTCTTCTCCATCGCCTCGTAGTCGGCGAGGATTCTTTTTTGCTCTTGCTGGTTGGTCAGTGCGGCTGCAAAGCGCGCCTGCTCCGGCGTCTCCTTGTGGACATGGACCAGCACGTCCTCCAGGTCCGCCTTCTGGCGCCTGATGCGGTCGACGCGCACGCTGCCGGCGACGTCACGGATCAGCCGCAACCCCGGCCCCGCCTCCACCGGCTGCTGCTGGCGGGTGTCGCCGGCGAACACCACCTTGGCCCCGTGGCGCTCGCAGAGTTGCAGGATGTGGTGCGCCTGGCGGGTCGACAGCATCCCCGCCTCGTCCACCACGATCAGGGTGTCGCGGCCGATCTCGAGCTGCCCCTTGGCCGCGAGCTTGAGCAGCTTGTCCACGCAGTAGGGACGCGCGTCGCAGTCGTCGCCGAGCGCCACGGCAGTCCGCCATGCGACGGCGGTGGGCACGATCTCGTAGCCGTGCTCCCTGTGAAGGTCGGTGATGGGCCTGAGCGTGGTGGTCTTGCCCGAGCCCGCCGCCCCCTCGATCACGGCCACACGGCCGCCCATCGCGGTGGCATGGCGAATGGCCATGGATTGCTCCTGGCTCAGCGGATAACCATCAGCCAAGAGCGCCTCCACCTTCTCCTTCACCGCCTGCTCCGGCAGGGCATGTCCTGTGTCGGACGCCATGGCCTCGGCCATGTCCTTCACGGCCTGTTCGAGGCCGAGGTTGTGGCGGGTGGAATAGACTTCGGTGTGGGCCATGCCGGCCAGCGACTCTGCCGTCGGCTTCTTCGGCTCCAGCCGCTCGATCTCGGGGTTGCGGCGCAGGCGCTCGATGGCGGTCTTCAGCGCTTGCGCGCCGATCAGGCCGGCCGCCGCATTCGCCGCCGCCTCCACCATGTCCGGGCGCCGGAACACGGCCTCTTCCCGGGCCAGATGGGCGGGAAGGTCGTCGAGCCGGGCGGTCAGCTCCCGGATTTTCTCCCGCCCGATCTCGACCTCACGGCCGGTCACTGACCGGATCAGCTCTTCGCGCTCGACGAAGCCCTGCGCCTCATCGCGCCAGCGCCCGTGGCGTATCTCGGGATCGTTGTCGTAGGACTTGCCGGCCCTGGTCAGCTTGTTGACCCCGGCCATGCGCGAGGCGTTGCCCCGCGCGGGAATGCCCAGCTCGCCGGCCTTGGCGACGATCGTCTTGCGGCGCTTGGACCAGAAAGCCTGCAGGTCCTCCGGCATGCCCTCGATCCGGGTGAAGGCGGCATCGGGACCGTACTGCTCCATGGTCACGCCGAGACGCTCGCGGAGGTTCCAGGCCAGTGCATTGCGGTAAACCGCGCCCGCAGCCTTGGCCCAGCTGTAGGCCGGATACTGGTGCATGGCCCGCCACTTGCCGTCATCGCGGGTGCGGGCCGCGTTGAAGATGACGCAGTGGGTATGGAGCTGCGGGTCGTTCTCCCGGCTGGTGCCGTGCTGGAACATCGCCACCGGGATATCGGCAGGCAGGACCTTTATCCGCCCCTCCCGGTCTCGGATCCGGGTATAGGAGCAGTAGCGGAGCACCGTCTCTTCCAGCGCCACCCGGGCGGCGTCGTTGTGCGCGTCCTCGATGCGGGCGCGCAACTCGGGATCGGCGACGGCCCAGAGCGCGGACACGCTCTTGTCGGCCGAGAAGGTCATGTCGAGGCCCGCCGAGCGCTGCTCGCTGCCCGCGTTCCTGGTGAGCCTGGTGGAGCCGTCCGGAGCAAAACCGTGATAGAGCCGGTGGAAGTCGCCGGAATCCACCTTGCCGCCGTTCTCGAGTCCGAGCAGGCCCTTCGGGTTGAACCACACCCCGTCCGGCTCCTCGCCTGCCGTATAGTACTCGTTGGGATGGCGGAACGAGCGCTGGCTCTCCAGATAGTATGCGGCGGACGCCGCCTGGGCCAGGGTCGCTACCACTGGCAGCCTCGCACGGCGCCTCGCCTCAACGCAACCCGCCAGACGGGCGACGGCGCCCCGTCCGGCACGGGCATGTCGACGATCTTCATCGGGGGCGAATCTTTCATAAACATCATATCCTTACACGACATACCGGAACGTCCTGCTGTCCACTTCGCTCCACACCGACTATGTATTGTAGCAATATGCACCTTTGGTGCATAGGTGTGACAAGAACCAAACACGAATAAGCGTAGACGGTCAAGGGAGGAGGGAATCAGCGAGGCGTCATGTATCGGATTTGTGTCCCGAACATCGTCGGTGGGAAACCGCTCTTCAAGCGGGAGCGATGACGGTCTTGACGCAGTGGAGGCCGTGGGGGATTATGCGCAACGTTCTGATATCGCTGAACAATGCGAACGGAGGAATCATGGTGGTCAGGCGCTACAACGAGTCGGATGTGGACTTCGAGGCCATCGATGCGGACCTTGCGAAGCTGGCGGCGCCTAAGCTGAGCCTCAAGGATGTTCTGGACCGCTTGCGAGAGCGCATGCTGGAGCAGCGGGCCAGGGGCGTGACGGTGGCGCAGATCCACGAGGTGCTGAAGGCGCGGGGCATCCAGCTGGGCGAGCGCAGTCTCAAGGTATTTCTCGACAAGGGAGAGCTGCCGGGGCGGAAAGCTGCGAAGATGGCGGCGCAGATCGGTGGAGGAGATTCCGGGACAGACGCGTTCTGAGCTGGCGGCAGGCGAAGGCGTGAGAGCGCCGGGCCGGATAGCGAGAGCAAGTGCGTGATGACGGCGAATGCGCCGTGACCGGAACAGGGCGAACGCTCAAAACGACGACGCGGAGCATCGAGCCGGGGGGGTGGCGATGCGTCGTGCGGCGGCGAGCCGCGGATTGCTGTGCCGATAAGCACCTTGTAGGAGGGGTGGCAGGCGAGCGGACGGGCGAAGCCGCGTATGCGGCGAGCCGGACGCGAGGCTGCGGCGGGGCGAGCGACAGGGGTCGTCAACGGGAGCGAGAGGGGCGACGGCTCGGCAGCGGCGAGCCGCCGACGAGCCGGACGCTCAGCGTCGTTGCGCGACGGTGGGTA
>JAPPNE010000021.1 GCA_028818775.1 Deltaproteobacteria bacterium
ACGGCCATCGACTCTCTGTCACGCAGTGAAGCCATGGTGCGTCCTCCTTTGTGGCTTGGCACAGTATGAACATCCTGTGATGTCGACTGCGGCCATCATACTCCGATGGGGAGGGGGGTCAAGTGGTTTGGCGAGGCGTTACATTTCTGTTTTGCTGGGCTTCGGTATGCCGGGAAGCAAGCAAAAAGGACTCGTTAAGATCACCTCACGCGGGCAGATGACGATTCCCAAGGAGGCCCGCGAGGCGGCGAACCTACGGGCGGGCGATTGGATCGCCTTCGAGGTCGTGGCTGACCATGTCGTGGTTCGCAAGGTCATTCCGGAAGAGGACGGCTATCTGGAAGGCATCTCGGAAGTCCTGAGCGAATGGGTCTCCCCTGAAGACGACGAAGCGTGGCGCGACCTTTGACGCGTTCGACGTGGTCGTCGTCCGGTTTCTTTCCAAAAAACCGCCAGAGTAGCCAACACCGGGGCGCTAAAGCACGCTCTGGAGTATGCTCGTTACAGGAGAATCGTCGATGGATTGATAAATTGCCAAATATTTGACAATTTCGAATGAGGGTTCAGGAGTCCATGGGACCGTCAAGAAAGGATTTTGGGAACAGATCACCCAAGAACAGCAATGCTCGATCCGGCCAGCCAAAGCGTGCTCCGTAACGAATTGACGCGCCAGATCCGCGAGGATCAGGCTGTTCTTGAACAACTGCGTGCAGAGATTCGCCCCTTAGCCTCCCGGACACGCCGAATCTACTCGCGTTCGGCGACATCGATCTCTTTGGTTGCGGCCGACGGCGGAAACAATCAACTTCGTTTCGATCCGTTCCTGGTCCAACTCGTCCGGGTGGTCGACAGCAGCAACAACGAATATTGCCTCGAAACGGTTTCGCCCACGATGAGTGCTTCTGCGCTGTCGGCACGCCAGTTTTCAAATCCCAGTGGTGCAACGGCCCTCGGCCGTCTTATGGAATATCTCGGTGTCGAGGAGCTTTCCCAGCTCACTCCCATGATCCACTCCGACCGGAGCACCCGCCCGAACTCTCCCAGTTGGGTCCAGGTCTACCGTGAGTTGGTCGAGTGGGCGATTCTCTTTGCGATCGTCCGAGAAAAGGACTTCGCAACCGACACCCTGATCGTCTTTGATGGGTTTCTGCGAAGCAAGGTTTTCTCAGGGGATCTCTTTCAGAGATATAGACAAGGTCTCCAGGACAGCATCGACCGCCAACGTAAGGAGAACAAGAGACACGTTTACCTCGCCGGGGTCACCAAGCACAGTAAGGTGCTTTCCAGATACCGACTGGCTATGGCGCTGGAAGGGGTCATGCAGTCTCCCTTCCCCTGCTACGTCGAGATTCCCCGAGAATTGGAAGAGAAAGCCTACGTGTGGTCCGAGTATGCGCGGGGCGACGACCGGATCGTTGAAGGCGGGGAGGTGAACAAGTTCGTCGCCGGCAAGATGTTCTTCGTCAAGTTCGGGAGTGGTCCCAGGGACCCTCTTTGGCCGGTCGATCTGTTCCTGTCGCAGTCCGCGGACAGCGCCACGATCTTCGGCTACTTGCTCAACGATGCTGTAGACGGGTTTCCCGTACCCTTCTACCCACGGTCTCTGCAGAAGGCCCACGAAAACGCGGCCCTTGTCGAATTCGACATGGACATACTCCAGGACATGATCTTCAACGGCTTGCGTACCGCCCTGGGTAATGGCGCAACCGCTCTCGATGTGTTTCGGCTACAGGACGCTGATCCTGCCGCTGGGAGGTACAGGTAGACAGGGGTAGGATGGAACTCTTTCCTAAGCAACAGGTGGTGGGTATCTTCCGCGGTTTCCGGGAAGGCGGACTTGAGTTTCACGCAGACCTTGCGTTGCCCTACCGAAACGACTTTCAAAGAATCCCCATGCATGGTCAGTTCGTGCTCGTTCAACTTGAGACGCCGGAAGAGGCCGTTCTGGGGCGTATCGCGTCATTCTCCTCGGAGGGCAAACTGTCCTTCGGTAGCGGCGAGGAGTTCAACATCCGCGCCGTGCAGGAGGAGAGGGAGATACCGGAAGATCTCCGAGAACAGTATCTGAAGTATCGAGTCAACATCCGCGTTCTTGGCGTGTTGCGGAACAACGGCAAGGGTACCACCTTCGTCGCCTCCCATCGTCGCCTTCCTCATGTCGGGAGTGCCGTGGCCTTCCCAACGGGAGACGTCCTCAGGGAAGTCTGTGGGCACAACGTCGATGGAGCGCAGATCGGCCATTTCGCTCTCGGAGAATATGTTTATGCAGGTGAGGGCAACGGGTTCAGCGCCAGCGAATGGATGAGAGTCGAGTCTCCCGAGATCGTGGTCCGATTCCCGGTATCCAGCCTTGTTGCGCGTCGGAGCTTCGTCTTTGCACGAGCCGGTTTCGGTAAGTCGAATCTGAACAAGCTGTTGTTTAGCAAGCTTTATGAGACGACACCCACGGTGGAGAAGCGCGGTAATGTCAAAGTGCCGGTGGGGACGATCATTTTCGATCCGGATGGAGAATATTTTTGGCCCGACGACAAGGGTCGCCCTGGTTTGTGCGATGTCCCGCATCTCCAGGACAAGGTGGTGGTTTTCACCGCGCGCACGGCTCCCAGCGCATTCTACGGATCCTTTACCGCCGGTGGCATCAAGCTCGACATCCGGCAACTTCGTCCGAGCGACGTCATTTCGATCGCTCTGCCTCCCGAGCGTCAAGACCAACAGAATGTCGCCAAATTGCGCGGCCTGTCGCCGACCAACTGGTCACGAATGGTCGACCTGATCGATCGCGACAAGGGCGGCGCGGATCTTGAGGAGATTGGCCGGATCTTGAACCTGACGATGCCGAACCAGGAAGCGGAAGCCATCGCCGCCCGATCCAACATGACAAACGTCGTCGGGATGCTGCACGACCGGAGCAGCCAGTTCATGGGCCTCCTCATGAGGGCACTTGAATCCGGCAAGATCTGCGTAGTGGATGTCTCGCAAATGCGCGGCGCGCAATCGTTCATCCTGGCGGGGATAGTTCTTCGACGGCTTTTCGATAGGAATCAGGAGGAGTTCACGAAGGCAGTCCCGCGGACTATACCCACAATAGCCGTGATCGAAGAAGCACAGGCCGTGCTCAATGAGCGCGCGGCAGCGGCGGATCCGTACCTCGCTTGGGTCAAGGAGGGTCGCAAGTATGATCTGGGCGCTCTTCTGATCACTCAGCAACCTGGCTCGATCCCCCACGAAATCCTGAGCCAAGGCGACAACTGGTTCATATTCCACTTGCTCTCCGCCGGCGACTTGGCCAGTGCCAAGAGAGCCAACGCGCACTTCAGCGATGATTTGCTGAGTTCATTGTTGAACGAGCCTCTACCGGGCCACGGTGTATTCTGGAGTTCTGTCAGTGGGAGCCCCTACCCTGTGTCCCTTCGTGCCCTCTTGTTCGAAGCCCTCTACGAGTCGCGTGATCCAACATACACCGCTCCCGCGGTGAAGACATTCGCGACGGAACTGCGACAGCAGATGACCAAGGTGATCGAACAAGCGCGGAACTCTGCCGGGCAAGCCCACGTTACGGATACGCAACCGGGACCGACCATCCAACCAAACGGAAACGTCTATGATGAAGATGTGGACGGTGAGCCGCCCGATCTCGAAACCCACTATCGGCGTTGTGCTCGCCAAGCCGTCGAAAACGATGCCGATCTCATGGGCAAGCTCCGAGGTGACGATGTACCCTGGGGACAAGTGAACAGCGTCATCGTGAAGGCTCTACCGGACACCCTGGATGGACGAGACCAAAAGGCGTACCAGCTAGTTGTCCCGACGATGGACGCAGTCTTTGGCTTTCAGCCAGACGGTTGGCATACGTTTAAGCGAGGTCCCAAACAAACTACGTGCATAAGGGCTGGTTCAGGAGAGGGCGATTGAGAACCGCCACGGCCACGATTACGGCCGAGGCTATGCGTCTCAACGCCGTCTGTCCCTATTTCACCATGTTCCCCTTGGATTTTCCGCTTGGGGTCCTTGAGGGACAAGCGACCAATGAGGAGTGCGTCCTCGACCCGTTCTGCGGTCGTGGAACAACCAATTTCGCGGCCCGCCTCCTTGGCCTTGAATCTATCGGGGTTGATGTCTCGCGAGTCGCCGTGGCCGCGACTCGCTCCCGTCTTGTGTCGCCAACGCCAGAAGGAATCATTGACGCGACCAGGGACATCCTGAAAGGACGCAGGGAGAAAGCCGACGTTCCTGAGGGGGAGTTTTGGCGCTGGGCCTATCATGAGGAAGTGTTACAAGATCTGTGCCTGCTTCGAGCAGCCCTGTTGAACGGCGGCGTCAGGGAGCCGGTCGCGGCCGCACTCAGGGGTATCATCCTGGGAGCATTGCACGGCCCGGTTGGTCTAACAAAGAAATCCTACTTTTCGAACCAGTGTCCGCGAACCTATGCTCCGAAACCCAGGTACGCGGTCAAGTTCTGGAGCGAGCGGAAGTTGCGTCCTCCCCAAGTCGATGTGATCGATATCATTGGCGAGCGTGCGCGACGCTACTATGAGACGTCGCCACGTCGCGTTCAGGGAACGGTGGTGGAAGGAGACAGCCGCAATCCCTGCACTCTGGATCGAGCATGCAGGTCGACGAAACGGATCAGCTATGTGATTACGTCGCCGCCCTACTACGGGCTGAAGACGTACCTACCAGATCAGTGGATACGAAACTGGTTCCTGGGTGGTCCCTCGACAGTGGAGTACACAAAGAGAGGTCAGTTGTCGCACCGTGGCCGAGACGAATTCATCGCGGACTTGCGGGAAGTTTGGGCGAATGTCGGACAGTATTGTAAGCAGGGGGCCAAGTTAGTAGTCCGTTTTGGCTCGATCGGGGATCGGCCCCTTGAGGATCCAGCACGATTCGTCGTCGAGTCTTTTGATGGGACGGGGTGGTCAGCCACCGGGGTCCGGCACGCGGACAACGCTGCTAACGGGAAACGTCAGGCAGATACCTTTCGCCGGAAACTTGCCAACGCCCGCGATGAAGTCGACGTTTGGGCTCAGTGGTCGTCATAGGATTGCCCGTCACCGGTTGAACACATCGTTCTTACGGGTCCGCCTGCCCGCCCGAGTTTCGCCTTTCCACCGGGTTGGGCTGGGTCGGGTCAGCCTTCTGGACGTTAGTTGTTCCCGAGCCGCCACTGCCGAAGTAAAATCCGATGATGGTGCCCGCTATGCCCGTCAGGGCCGCTACGATCTCCGTGAAACGAGTTCCGGAAGGCAGCGACACGCCGCCAAATACGAGGAATACGACAAACGAGCCTACGACGGTAAGCGCGAGCATGGATCTGACTGAACCTTCGGGCAACGCCAGTCCCTTCAACGGAAGGTCCCCACGCGATTGAGCTTTCCATGCGGCGTATATTGGGAGAGCGACCAGTGCGACCAGCAAGAGGATCGCTTCCGCAACCACAAGCGGCCAAATATTACTTGCCACAGCTTGGGCGACGTTCTCGGCAACACCACTTTCCATTGTTCCCGCTTCCTTTCAGCACTGGCTCCTGAGCCTTGTTTTTCGCAGGCAGTTCATTCTGTTGAACTCAACTGTCTCCGTACCTCCCCCGTGCCGACGAATTGCGACAACAGGCGGTAGTTCTGCCGTTCATGCCGAATCCTGCCCGCGACAATGGCTGGATGAATCTGTTCGGCATTCGCCAGACTCATGACCGCGAACGGCGTGGGATGCTCCCGGACATCGCTTGTTTCCCAAACTTCGAGCGGGATGAACGCTTCTTCGGCCCATTGGTCGGCCTGCGTTTCTTTCGGGTCCGTCGCGCCGATCGCGTTCCGGAGTGTCAGGTCATCGATGAAGGAGTCGTCCTCATTGCCGTCAAGGTGCAGCCCAACGTGGGCCAGTTCGTGCATCAGGCAGAACCAGAAGTTGTCGATGCGGTCGTAGCGTAGCGTTAGTCCGATGACGGGTCTGCCGCCGGCGAGCCGCAATGCAGCGCCGTCAAGGTAGGTTCTCGGCAGGTGCCGCACAAACTCGATGCCGATGCCGTGCTCCCTCAGGAGGTCCCTTGCCCGGAGGGGGCCGTCTTCATGGGGGCTGAGTTGTGCGACACGACGGAGAAAGTCCAAGGTGACGACACCGGGCTCGTAAGGGACTTCTGACTTCCGCTCGTTGGCTGAGGCCATCACCTGCCAGCACCATGCCTTGAGCGCGTATTCGTCGGTCTTGGCGTTGACTCGTCGGTTGTCGTTCTTGCGGTACAGTGGGGCGGCTGCGACGGCGAACCCCCCCGCTCGATGGATCAGCCCGCCGATCAACTCTTCGGCACGGTCGGCCAAGTCAGGCGAGTCTGGAATCCATCCCCGCTTCGCTATCTCCTTGAGCGGGAACCGGCGCGGCTCCATGTCGTTGAAAGCGGCGTCCAAGTCGCTGCCCGGCGTCTGGAGCAACACGTCGGCAGGTATGTCCAAATGTCGGTTGAGTGCGCGTGCCATGGACATGGTGATGTCCCGCTTGCCCGACAGGACTTCCGCAACTTTGCTGCGGCTTCCGATGTAGGGTATGAGGTCGCGCTGGGTCAGGCCTTGCTGGTCCATGCGATACTCAATGGCGGCGACGGCGCTGGGAAAACGGATGGGGTGATGCCGTTCCTCGTAGAACTCCACCAGATCGGTGAGGACATCAAGCTCGGCTCTGTCCGGGTCGTCGGTATCCTCCACCTGACCCTCCGGACCCGACAAGGCATCCATAAGCTCATCGATCCGCGCCAGAGCTGCCTCGTAATCCCCTTCGGTGCGGATTGGCTTGATACCGTCCATGTTACACCTCCTCCACATTGACACGGTCGTATTCGGTGTGGGTGCCGATGAACCGTATGTAGATGAGACGCCCCGGGTAAAAGATCCTGACGATCATTCGATATTCATTCCCTTTGAACCTGAAGACGACCCGGTCATGCCCGACGATGCTCGCGCGGGGGTATTCCCGCTGCACGCTCGCGGGTGAATCCCAGTCCGCTCGCCTGACTTGGTCGTACCATGCGCGAAGCCAACTCTCAGCGCCCGGACAGCGCTGCCAGAACTCCCTCAGAGCACGTTTGGCAATGATCCTCAATAAGTTAGTCCCAAATAGTTTTTATGTACTATAGTCCCACTAAAGAGTCAAGTAAAATTAGCTACCTTTGCTTCGGATCCAGCGCGTCGCGGAGGCCATCGCCGAGGAAGTTGAGGCTGAAGAGGGTGGCGGCGAGGAAGGTGGCGGGGAAGACGAGGGCCCAGGGCTGGGTTTCCATTTGCGTGGCGCCTTCGCTGATGAGGACGCCCCAACTCGTCATGGGCTCCTGGATGCCCAGGCCGAGGAAGCTCAGGAAGCTTTCGAACAGGATGGCGCGGGGAACGGTGAGGGTGGCGAAGACCACCACCGGTCCCAGGACGTTGGGAATGACGTGCCGGAGAACGATCCACATGGACGGCGCGCCCATCGCCCGTGCCGCCTCGACGAACTCCCGGCGCTTGATGGAAAGGGTCTGCCCACGGACGATCCGCGCCATGTCGAGCCATTCCACCATGCCGATGGCCACGAAGATCAGCACCACGTGGCGGCCGAAGTAGACCATCAACAGAATGACGAAGAACATGAAGGGGAGGGCGTAGAGGACGTCCACGAACCGCATCATGGCGGAGTCGGTGAAGCCGCCGAAATAGCCGGAGACGGTGCCCCAGGCGACGCCTACGAGAACGCTGACCACCGACGCCGCCAGCCCGACGGCGAGCGAAATGCGTCCCGCGTAGAGGGTGCGCAGGAACAGGTCCCGGCCGTTGGCGTCGGTGCCGAACAGGTGTCCCCCGGCAAGGCTGGGGCCGGTGCCGATGGCGTCCCAGAATATCTCGTCGATGGCGTAGGGCGAGAGCATCGGCACGGCGACCGCGAGGACGGCGAGGACGCCGAGGGTGACCGATCCGGCCATGGCGCCGCGGTTCCGTCGCAGTTGCGCGGCAGCGTCACGCCAGGGACTGCGGCTGTCGGCGGCGGTGCTCCGCCGGGTTTCCAGGCCCGTCGCGGCGCTATCCATGAGACCGCACCCGTGGGTCCAGGAACCCGTACAACAGGTCCACCGCGAGATTGAGGACGATGATCAGGGAGCCGTAGGTGACCACGACCCCCATCACCAGGGTGTAGTCGCGATTGAGGGCGCCCTGGACGAAGTAGCGGCCGAGGCCCGGGATGCCGAAGATCTGCTCGATCACCACCGAGCCGGTGACGATGGCGGCGGTGGCCGGCCCGAGGTAGGAGATCACCGGGGTGAGCGCGTTCTTGAGGGCGTGGCGGAAGACGATACGCCGTTGCGTCAGCCCCTTGGCGCGGCCGGTGCGGATGTAGTCGGCGGACAGCACCTCGATCATGCTGCCACGGGACAGGCGCGCGATGTAGGCCACCTGCGGCAGCGCCAGGGAGATCACCGGCAGCAGCAGGTGACGCACGCCGCCATCGCCCAGGCCGCCCACGGGCAGGAGGTTGAGGTACACGCCGATGACCAGCGAGAGCAGCGGCGCGACCACGAAGTTGGGAACCGCGATGCCGGTCATGGCGGCGCCCATGACCAGGTGGTCCGCCACGGAATTGCGGCGCTGGGCCGCCCAGGCGCCCAGACCGACCCCGAGAAGAACCGCCGCGGCCATGGCCCACAAGCCGATCTTGAGCGACACCGGGAAGCCCGCGGCGATCAGCTCGGTGACGGTGAAGTCGCGGTACTTGAAGGACGGGCCGAAGTCGCCGCGCGCAAGGCCCTTGAGGTAGCGGACGAACTGTTGCGGCAGGGGCTCGTCGAGGTGGTAGACGCGGTTCAGGTTGGCCGAGATCTCAGGCGGGACCACCCGCTCCCGGTCGAAGGGACCGCCGGGCGCCAGCCGGATCATGAAGAAGGCGATGGCGATGATGATGAAGAGCGTCGGCACCGCCGACGCCAACCGCCGTATCACGTAGGTCCACAAGGGAGATCCGCGGTTTCAGGCCAACAAGAAGCAAGGGCACGTTGCCCTTAATGAAGGCGGACGCCCTTGCTCCGCGGGGACTTGGTCCCCGCGATCTCAATTCCCCCCAGCCGGTCCCGAAGCATCAGGGCGCCAGCGACAAGTACCGGGTAGGATGCACGTCCATCACGTTGTCCACCCACCCCTTGACCCGCGGACTCACCAGGTGCTGGGTCGTGTAGTGGTAGATGGGGATGATGGGCATGTCCTTCAGCAGAATGCTCTCCGCCTTCTGCATGAGCCCGGCCCGGACTGCCAGGTCGGTTTCCTTCTCGGCCTTGCGCATCAGGGCGTCGTACTCGGAGTTGGCGTACCCCGCAGGGTTCATGGTGCCGACGTCGCCCTTGAGCAGCTCCAGGAAGGTGTTGGCGTCGTTGTAGTCCCCGATCCAACCGGCCCGCAGCACTTCGAACTGCTTGGCCTTCCGGGTCGTGAGGTACACTTTCCATTCCTGGTTGAAAAGCTCGGTCTGCACGCCGAGCGCCTTCTTCCACATGCCCGAGATGGCGATGGCGATGCGTTTGTGGCTGTCGCTGGTGTTGTAGAGGATCTGCACCTTCAGCGGCTTGTCCTTGGAGTAGCCGGCTTCGGCGTAGAGCTTCCTGGCCCGTGCGAGGCGCTCGGCCTTGGAAAGACCGTGCCACGGCACCTTCGCACCGGCGTACTGGTTGACGCCCGGCGGCACCCATGCATACGCGGGGACCTCGCCGCCCTTGGTGACCTTGCCGGTAAGGATCTCGCGGTCGATGGTCATGGCCAGTGCGTTGCGAAGTCCCGGTCGGTCGCGGAACGGCGGCTTGGTAAGGTTCAGGGCGTAGTAATAGGTGCCGAGATACGCCGTGTTGCGGAACTGTCCGGCAAGGTTCTTCTCGATCCACCCGATCTGGTCGATGGGCACGTCATCGGTGATGTCCAGCTCGCCGCTCCGAAACCGTTTCAGCTCGGTGCTCTTGTCTTCGGTGGGGTGAAACACCACCGCGTCGATGCGTACGTTGGCGGCGTCCCAGTAGTGCGGGTTGCGCTCCAGGCGCACATGGCTCTGAGGCACCCATTCGGTCAGCCGGTAGGCGCCGTTGGAGACCAGATTGCCGGGGCGGGTCCACTTGTCGCCGTGCTTCTCCAGGCTCTTGCGATGCACCGGGTACGCCTGGTGATGCGTGAGCATGCCGATGAAGTAAGGGGTCGGCGCCTTGAGGGTCACTTTCAGGGTGTGCGCGTCCACCGCTTCCACCCCCATGCGATCCAGCTCCTGGACCTTGCCCTTGGTGATGGCCTCGGCGTTGGCGATGGGCCAGAGAATGAAGGCGTAGCTCGAGCCCACGGCCGGGTCCACGCCGCGCCGCAACGCGAACGCGAAGTCGTGAGCCGTCACCGGATCCCCGTTGGACCACTTGGCGTTCTTCCGCAGACGGAAAGTGTAAACCGTGCCGTCGTCGCTCAGGGTCCAGCTTTCCGCCACGCCCGGGATCAGGGAGCCGTCCGCGGCTTCCGCCACCAGCCCCTCGAACAGGTCGCGCTGGATGTTGGCCTCGGGAACTCCCGACGACTTGTGCACGTCCAGGGTCTCCGGCTCCGCGCCGTTGCCGCGCTGGAGGAGGTTGTCGGCCGCATGGGCGGAAGAGATGCCGAGCAGCAATGCCGCGAAGAGAGTGAGGAACAGCGTACGGGTGGATGTGCCGCGCCTATGGCTTGCGGATGTTTCAACCATGTCCCAGGCCTCCCAAGGGTGTGGACGGTTACGGCTGGGTTCCCCCAACCAAGTGCAACACACTACATGTGGTTGTGTAGCAAACTACTATACCACATTTTGTTGTTTAATCGCACGGCTGGAACCCTCGAACAGCTCTCTGGGCGGTCGTGATTCGCGGGAATCTGGACGGAACGGGGCAGGAAAGGGAATGGTCGGCGGGGAGCCAGAGGATGAACGGAGGCCCCGCCATCCCCGTGGCTCCGCCGCTCCGGCTCAGAAGCCGGGAACCGCCGGCTTCGGGGTCTCGGGAAACAGACCGTGCTTGGTGAGGAACTCGATCATGAAGCGATCGAACAGCCAGGGCTGCTCCATCTGGCATGCATGACCCGCGCCGGGCAACACCTTCAACTCGCAGCCCGGTATTTGTTCCTGCAGGGCGAACGCCCGCTGGTGGGCGTTGTCCTCGCTGCCGGTGAGGATGGTGACCGGGCAGGCGATGCCGGAGTAATGGCCCTCGGGCTCCTGCTCCTGAAGCGCCCCGAACTGGTGACAGATCGTGTCCACGTCCGCGAACGCGTTGCGTTCGGTGAACAGGTTGGCGAAGAAATGCGCGAGCGGCGTGGCGCGGAACGCCGGGCTCAGGTCCTCGAACGTGTACCTCCATCGAAAGCCGACGCCGTTGGCGCGGTACGTCTCGATGCGCCGCTGGAAGTTGCTCTTGTCGGTCGAATATCCCTTGCCCGACAGGATGATCGCCTTCGTTCGGTCCGGGTGCTGGTGATACATGTAGGGGGCGATGGCCGATCCCACCGAAGAGCCCACCAGGACGGCGGCCTCGCCGGGCATGGCGTCGTCGATCGCCTCCCAGCACGCCTCCGCCATGTCATCCATGGTCAGCCCCGCCGCCGCCTTCGGCGACCGCCCGTACCCCGGAATATCGATGGCCATGCACCGGTACCACGTCGACAGATGCGCCATCTGGAAGATCCAGCACGACTGGTCCATCGGGTTCGGGTGGATGAACGCCATCACCGGGCCGGTGCGGCCCATGCGTTCGTAGTAGAGGGGTCCGTCGATGTGGTTGGCCATGGTCAGTCTCCTTCTGCATGGTTCCATGTGGTTCCATGCCTTGCGTCGGTTGCCGCGGCGGTGGCCGCCCTTCCCGCCGCCTTTCATCGGGACCCGGCCGACCGGGTCATCGTCGCCTCGGCACAGCTTCTCGGCGCAACGGTGCTGACACTTGACGCGCGCATCATCCAATCCCGGTTCGTCCCGACCCTGTAGGGATTCTCAGCCCCGAGTGTTTACAGCCTGCGGGAACCGCGTTCTCGCATACTCCTTCGCATCCTCCTCCGACAGCCTCACGGTCCCCGGACCGCTCCGAACGAAGAAGTCTCCATCCGCCGCCGCTTCAACGCCCTTCCACCTCAACAACACAGGTCCCGGGCTCCGCTGACAGCTCACCACGCACACGCCTTTGCCGTCGACGATCTGCACCTTGGGGTCGATGCAGGTGCCGGCGCGGGCGCCGAGGCCGTTGCGGACGACCTGGGAGAGGTGGAGCATGAACTTGTCGTCGTTGTCGAGGCGGTCCTGTTCGATGCCGACGACGGTGCGGTCGTCGGCGACCCCGAGCAGGAGGTCGCCGCCTTCGGTGTTGAGGAACGCGGCGATGGTCTTGAGGGCGGCGTGGGTGATCTGCTTGTCGTCCTTGCGGTCTTCCTTGAGGTTCCAGCGCAGGGTGGACTTGAACTCCAGGGTCTTGGACTCGCCCTGCTTGATGAGTTCCTCGGCGTTGCGGTGACCGCGCACGTACTGGTCGAAGAGCAGGTTCTTGACGACCTCGCCAAAGGCTTGGTCGTCGGTAATGCGCTTGTACAGGTCGAAGTTGGAATCGACGATCTCCTGGATCACCTGTTCGACCTTGTGGTTGAAGGTCAGCCGGACGTTCTCGCGCGTGTTCACGCGTGCCGCGGCGTCCAGAGCGGCGTCGCCGGCGAGCTTCTGCATCATCTGGCTGAGGGTGACGCGGTGTTCCGGGCCGAGTTGGACGCCGAAGCGTTCGTTCAGTTCGGCGATGATCCGTGACAGCGTCTCCAGCTCTTCGGGCTGTGGTCCGTGGGCGTCCTTCGTGCCCATGGGGTCGAGCACCCCGGCCTTGCGCTCCAGCGCGATCCGCCCGCTGCCCGTTTGTTGGATCCGGTACGACTCCATGTCGATGTTTTGCTGCACCTCGACGGGCAGTTCGGCCCGGTCGGCCGGCAGCAGGCGGCGCAGGTGCCGCGCGAAGGCGTAGAGCTTCTCCAGGTCGGCGTCCGCAAAGGTCAGCACCTGGGCCAGGAAAGCGTAGAGCCGCACGTAGTCGGTGAGCTGGCTGCGGAACTCGTGGCGCTCGTCCTCGTGAAGTTCCCGGAAACGCTCGACCACGGGCGCAAGTGCCGCGTAGAGCCGGTCCTGGGAGACCTTGGGATCGAAATAGACGTTGGCGAAGGCGTCCACGTCTGTCTCCGCATAGACGGGGAAAACCGCCAGACGGGTCTGGATCTCGTACAGCAGGTTGGGGTCGGTGGCTTCCGACAGGAGGGTGGTCTCGTAATAGGGCTCGAACGCGGAGCGGACCTCTTCGGCCTCGTTGGCGAAGTCGAGCACCATGGTGCCCTGCTTGTCCGGGTGAGTGCGGTTGAGGCGCGAGAGCGTCTGCACGGCGTTCACGCCGCCCAGCTTCTTGTCCACGTACATAGCCTGAAGCAGCGGTTGGTCGAAACCCGTCTGGAACTTGTTGGCGACGATCAGGAAGCGGTAGCCGGGCGCCTCGAACGTCCTGGCGGTCTGCGTCTCCGGGAGCCCGTTCATGCCCGTTTCGGTGTAGGACTGGCCGCCATCCACCACCGTGCCTGAGAAGGCCACCAGCGCCTTGAACGGATGGCTCTGCTCGGCAAGGTAGCGGTCCACCGCCAGCTTGTAACGGACGGCGTGCAGGCGCGAGCGGGTGACGATCATGGCCTTGGCCCGGCCACCGATCTGGTCCTGCACCCGCTCGGCGAAGTGCTCCACCATGATGCGCACCTTGGCGTCGATGGCGTGGGAACTCAGGTCTACGAAGGACTTCAGCAGGTAGGCGGCCTTGTGTTTGTCGTAGCGCGGATCGTCCTCGACCGTCTTCAGCAGCCGCCAGTAGGCTTGGTAGGTGGTGTAGCTCGCCAGCACGTCGAGGATGAACCCCTCCTCGATGGCCTGACGCATGCTGTAGAGGTGGAACGGCGCGAACCAGCCGTCTTCGCGCTTGCTGCCGAAGAGTTCCAGGGTCTTGGGCTTGGGAGTGGCGGTGAACGCGAAAGTGGAGAGGTTGGGCATCCGCCCGCGCTTTTCCATCTCCGCCAGGATCGTGTTCTCGATCTCCTCCTCGGGCGTTTCGGCCCCGGCTTCCTCGCTTTCCGCCTCCTCAAGCGAGGCCGGCGACAGCACGGCCTTGAGGCTTTTGGTGCTCTCGCCCGACTGGGACGAATGCGCCTCGTCCACGATCAGCCCGAAGCGCTTGCCGGGAAGCTCGCCGATCTCCTGCGCGATGACCGGGAACTTCTGAAGCGTGGTGACGATGATGGTCTTGCCCGACTCCAGCGCTTGCTTGAGCTGGTGCGAGGTGGTGTCGATGTTCTCCACCACCCCCAGGGTCTGCTCGAACTGTCGCACGGTGGCCTGGAGCTGGCGGTCAAGCACCCGGCGGTCCGTGATGACGACGATGCTGTCGAACACCCGCCGGTCATCCGGCCCGTGGAGCGTGGAGAGCTGGTGCGCCAGCCAGGCGATGGTGAAGCTCTTGCCGCTCCCGGCCGAGTGCTGGATGAGGTAGCGCTGACCCGCCCCAATGACCCGCGCGTCGGTCACGAGCCGGCGAACGCAATCGAGCTGTTGGTAGCGCGGAAAGATGAGGGAGCGCTTGCCGGTCTTGCGGCCCTTCTCGTCTTCCTCCTCGACCTCGTGAATGAACTGTCGCACCAAGTCCAGGACGCTGTCCCGCGCCCAGGTCTCTTCCCAGAGGTAGCTCGTGGCATAGCCCGACCGTGTCGGCGGCACGGGCGGGTTCCCGGCGCCGCCGTACTTGCCCCGGTTGAAAGGCAGGAAGCGGGTCTTTGTCCCGGCCAAGTGCGTGGTGACGTAGACGAGGTCCGTGTCCACCGCGAAGTGCCCCAGGCAACGGCCGTACGCCAGCAGCGGCTCCCCGCGCGGGTCCCGGTCGGTCCTGTACTGGTGGATGGCGTCCTCGACGGTCTGGCCGCTCAGCGGGTTCTTGAGCTCGGCGGTGAAGAGGGGGATGCCGTTCAGGAACAGCACCAAGTCGAGGCTCTTCTCGTTCTTGGTGCTGTACCGGACTTGGCGCGCGACCGCGAAGAAGTTGGCCGCGTAGAGCCGTCGCGTCTCCTGGTTGAGCCCGCTGGCCGGACGGAAGTAGGCAAGCCGGAACGTGCAGCCCATGTCCTTCACGCCGGTCCGCAGGACGTTGAGCACGCCGCGGTGCTCGATTTGGGAGGACAGGCGCCTGAGAAACCGCTCCTTCACCTGTGCGCCGTAGTGCTGTGTTAGCTTTTCCCATTCCTTCGGTTGGGTGGCTAGAATGAAGTCGACGACATC
Source organism: Deltaproteobacteria bacterium (assembly GCA_028818775.1). Classification (NCBI taxonomy): domain Bacteria; kingdom Pseudomonadati; phylum Myxococcota; class Myxococcia; species Deltaproteobacteria bacterium. The sequence goes on from JAPPNE010000021.1 coordinate 15,328, forward strand.
GTCCGGCAGGAGACAAAGCTCCCGGTTGTAATCCTCGGCTCGGCGCCGGTGATAGCCGCCGGGCTGGGTCCAGGGGTCGTCGTAGGGTGTGGGTTCCTCGGAGACACCGGTGAGTTCCCCGGTGCCCTCGTCCGGGCCGTGGCGTAGGAGGGTTGCCTCGATGGCGTCTTCGAAGGCGCGTTCAGAAATGACGGCGGTCACGAGGCGGCTCCCGGGTTGGGGTCGGCCTCATCGCGGACATCGATCTTGCCGGTTACTGCGGCCGAGATGAGCGTCATACGGAGTTCTTTGAGGCGGTCGAGAGCTGTGCGGACCTTTGCCATGAGGGCGACGATCTTGTCAATTTCACGATCGAGGAATGCGATGACCATACCTTGCTCATCCAATGGTGGAGCTGCGAAGGCGAAATCTCCGATTTGCCATTGATTGAGGATCGGGAGCGTGGTGTTTGGTGCAACTCCTGCGAATACAGACTCAAGTCGTTTCAGTTGATATGCACCGAATTTGCCATCCACATCCTTCGGATCAAAGTTGACCGTCGTGATTTGCTGGTTGCAAGAGCTGGGTTCTTTAACGAGGCCCACTCGGCCAAGCGTTGCTCCGATGGTGACTATCATTGTCGACCCTCTGGGAAAAAGGCGAGCCACACGTTGTCGAATTGCCCCTTCAGTAACCATGCGCACCGCGTTGCGAAGAAGGAGATCCGTCGAGAAGCTACTGGGCCCATGCCAAGGTACGGTACCATCCACAAAGTGTTGGGACTGGCCCGTGGGAGGTGTGGAACCGGTTTGAATCAACGAGGCCCAGCGCCTGAGCTTCTTCACTTTCCAATGTCGGGGGATTTTCCCCAGCCACTCGATATGGGATTGCTTCATCGGCACGTTAGGGTCGAGCCCCTTGGTGACAGCCTGCGAGATGAGAGCGGAGCGCCGCTCCTGAAGCAACTCGATGAGGCGCTCCTTCTTGGCAACCAGCGCATCGATCTTCGCCGTCTCGCGGTCAAGAAAGGCGGCAATGGCACGTTGTTCCGGAGGGGGTGGCACTACCACCGGTATATCGCGCATCTGTACTTCGTTGACGGAGGGCACGGCGCCCGGATTTGCAAGCACGCCGATGTCAAATGCACACAGCGCGTAGAACGCCCATTTTGGATCGCAGGAGATGGGGACAAAGCCCATCATGTTGTTGTCTATGCAAGACGGCTGGACCAGGACTCTCCGTCGATTCAGCATCAGAGCCGCCCCGACTTTCGCAAACACCACGGTGTTGGCCGGAAAGACGTGGGCACGTAGTTTGCGCGCAGTTTCCCGCGACACGGTATGCTGCCACTGCTGCAATTCACGGACGTTGCGTGGCGATCCCATATCACCCACTTTGAAGAACGGGATTTCTTGAGCTAAATCACCCTGCTCATCTTCGGGAAAGCCAGCCCCAGCTTGAAGGCCCCCCAGCCGCTTCAGGGGCTGGACATGCCAATGAGTTGGCACCCTCTGCAGCCATACAACCCCTGAGTACTGGTAGTCACGGTAACGCGAATGGCTTGTGTACTGAAGCTCACCACGACTAAAGTCGGTGCCGACCGGGTTTTTGTGGAGGGATTCGCGTGCCATCCCTTGTGTCCTTACGTTGCGGTGATCTCCGGCCATCGCGTTCAACGCCGCCACGGACCGCCTTCGGTCCAGTTCGCGGTAAACTCAGACCCGTGCGCCAGTGCGTCCCAAGGCTGACGCAGAAAGGAAAGGACGGTCTCACCTACGTCGGCGAAGTGGGACGGCGGGTCGCGAAGCATCGTGCGACTGACGTAACCTTGCCAGCGATCCACGCGAGCCGGATCCTGGTAGAACTCCGGTGTGAGCGCAATCGGGGTTGCCTGCGCAAATGGGGTGTGCCGTTGTTTGAAGGTGGTACGGACCGCGGTTGTCAAAGGCGTTCCCTCGAACGGAAAGTGGCGCGCCAGCGTGGAGATGTCGTAGAAGTCCTTGTAGCGGCTGTTGCGTTCGCCGTTCACCACCATCGCGTGGACTTTCTCCGCAACGACCGCTTCTCGTGAGTAGACGCGAATACGCGGGCGAGGCGCCTCAAGAAGTACCGGGAAGTCCACTTCGGTGGGGTGCGGATAAACGCTGTCGCCAAAACCGAAATCGATCTGCATCCGTATGCGTGCCTTGGCGACCGTGGCTTCGAAACGTGCACGATGGCTTTGGTAGGAGCCTTCCTCGTGAATAGGTTCAACGGTCAAGTTACTCGTGTCAAACGTGATGCCGTCGTCGCGGACTTGAACAGCGCAAATGTCCTTCACCGTCGAGGCGATTTCGGTCCCGGAGGACTCTCCTTCGCCGGTAAAGTCAAGGTCACGAGTAGGCCGGTAGATTGTGTCGCCCCAGAGTGCCAGGAGCATCCCGCCCTTCAGCACGTAGCGGCCACGGTGTCGCGATTGTCCGAGGCGGTAGAGGAAGCGTTCCGCTGCGTATCGGCGCAGGAGGGACTGAAATTCGTCGCCGGTTTCGCGGCTTCGGTTCAGCAACCGCGCCCGCACCGACGCTCCCACATTTCTGCGGCTCCCGGAGGTCATACGCGGATTGCCTCCAGGTAGGGGCGTAGGACGGTCCGTATGCGGCAGACCTCGGCCGCACGCGTGATCTCGTCTACGGTGGCTGACTTCGAGCGAAGCACGTCTTGCAGTGCTTCCAATGCCACATCCAGACCCAGCTTGTTGCGGTAGCGGAAGCAGTCCACAACGGTTCGCGCGGGAGAGGTCACCTGATAAGGAACGCCCTGTGCCACGTCGCGCACTACGCCGTAGGTCAGCATCGCGCCCGAGAAGCGCATTACGCGAACACGAGCGGGGAAATGGGTCGGCTTGTGTGCCTTGCGGTCAATGGCAATCCAGACCTCGTGTGGCGACTGAGTGCCGATGTCATGGAGAGACAATGCCGTCAGCAGACAAAAGATGGCGTTAGGTGTCGCTGCCGCGACCATGGCGATGGTCTCGAGCTCGGTGGGTTCTGCCGCCGAGAGCCGGTAGAGACCCTTGCCGAGTTTCTCCACCGTTCCACTGGATACGAGGCTCTGGAGGCCGCGGTGAGAAATACCGTGTGGGGCGACATCCCGTGGTCGGAAAATGGACCCAACGCCCGCTTCCCGGAGATTATCGGAGCTGGAAAGCATCAACAGTTTGTATCAAACATCAACACTTGCTTGCAAGTGCCGAGTTTTGCTTCAATCAATTATTTGTGCGGCGATCGGCAGCGGAAAAGGAAGGGCAAGATGGCGACCGAGCAGGGTGGAGTTGGTCTTGGAGCGCTCACTCTAGCCCACCCGCATCTCCTTCAGCATCTCCAGAATGTCGTTCTCAATTGCCTGGATATCCGCTTCGATCTCCGCAATGGGCCGGGGCGGCTTGTACCGGTAGAAGTAGCGGTTGAAGTTGATCTCGTAGCCGACGACTCCGACCTTGGCGTCCTTGTGGTCGCGTTTCGACGTGTCGATCCAGGCGTCGGGTACATGGGGCTTCACTTCACGCTCGAAGAAGGCTCGGACACTAGCCGGCACATTCTCTGCGTCCGCGGGGTCTTCTCCATCCGGTAGGGGCACGCGCTCCGTGTCCCGGAGTTCCGAGTCCGGTTCCGGCTCGCCGTCCGCGCTCCTGCAGATCTCGGCGTCCGGGTCGCGCTCGGCCAGCGCCGAGAGGATCGCCTTCTTGACCGTTGCAGGCAGTTTGAGGTCGGCCTTGGCGGCTGCGGCCGCAACGTCGGCAACAAATGCCTCGCGGTCTTTGCAGACCGTATCGGGCATCAGCTTCAGCAGGGTTCGGATCGCTTCCTGCCGGACACGGCCGTCGGCCTCCTCCTTGGCGCCAGCCTCGCCCCGCTTCTTCGACTTCGCCAGGTTCTGAAAGCCTTTCTGCTCCTCCAGACGGGCGATGCGTTCAGGAGTGGCGTGGAAGTTAAGCCTCAAGGGGCGTTCGACGGTGATCCTGCGAAAGCCGAACTGGGTGGTGGGGAAGATGTGGCTGACCACCACCTCCTCTTCTTTGTCCTTCTCCGTCCGCATGCGCGTCTCGCCGTCGCTGTAGTTGGCGAGGAGGTCGAGCACCTCCAGGGCTTTTTCCGGCGGTATCTCGCGCCGCTTGTCGCCGAGGCTCCGGCGCATGGGCGACCAGAACGAGGTGGCGTCGATAAGCTGCACCTTGCCCTGGCGTTCGTGCGCCTTGCGGTTGGTGAGGAGCCACACGTAGGTGGCGATGCCCGTGTTGTAGAAGAGCTGCTCGGGCAGGGCGATGAGGGCTTCCAGCAGGTCGTTCTCCAGGATGAAGCGGCGGATCTCGCTTTCGCCGCTGCCGGCGTCGCCGGTAAACAGGGGCGACCCGTTCATGATGATGGCGATGCGCGCGCCGCCCTCGGCGGGTGGCCTTGCGTGGGCGAGCATGTGCAGCAGGAACAGGGTCTGGCCGTCGCTGATGCGCGGAAGGCCCGGTCCGAAGCGCCCCGCGGCACCGCGTTGGTGCTCGGACTCGACAGTCTCCTGATCCCGTTTCCAGTCCTTGCCGTAGGGCGGGTTGGCGATAAGGTAGTCGAAGGTCTGGCCGGCGTGGCGATCGTTGGACAGGGTGCTCCCGAAGGCGATGTTCTCGGCATCGCGGCCCGTCGGGTCCTTCATGAAGATGTCCGACTTCGACACGGCCCAGGTCTCGGGGTTCACTTCCTGTCCGAAAAGGTAGATCTCGGCCCCGGCATTGATGGCAGGTCGCAGCAACTCCGCTCCGGTTGTGCTGCCGTTGGGGCGCACCCCGACCGTGATGTGCTCCTTGGCGATCATCAGCATGCCGCCCGAGCCGCAGCAGGGGTCATACACGCTCCGGACGACCCCCGGAGCGGCGATGAGGCCCTCGTCTCCGGCCAGCATAAGGTCCACCATCAAGTGGACCACATCGCGGGGCGTGAAGTGCTCGCCGGGGTTCTCGTCCAGCGCCTCGTTGAACCGGCGGATCAACTCCTCGAAGATGGTCCCCATGGTCGGGTTGTCGATCTGTTCCGGGTGCAGGTCCACGTTCTTGAAGCGCTCCAGGACCTGGAACAACAGCCCCGCCTCTTCCAGCTTGCTGATGGTGTTGTCGAAGTCGAAGCGCTCCAGCACGCTGCGCATGTTCTCGCTGAAACCGGCGATGTAGTTCCGAAGGTTCGCCGCCACCTGCGGCGCGTCGCCCAGCAGCTTGTCGAAGTCGTAGCGCGAGGTGTTGTAGAAGGCGAAGCCCGAGGCCGCGCGTAGCGCCCTGTCGAGATCTTGCAGGCCGCGCTTGCTCAGCTCCGCTTGCCGCGCCAGCACCGCCTCCTTGGTTGGCGCCAGCACGCAGTCGAGCCGGCGCAGTACGGTCAGCGGTAGGATGACGTCCTGGTATTTCCCGCGCTTGAAGCTGTCGCGGATCAGGTCCGCGACGCTCCAAAGAAAGCCGACGATTTCGCTGTGGTTCATGAAACTACGCGAGGCAATCGCGGGGACAGATTCTGGTCGAACAATAGCCTCACTAGGATGGCACCGAAACGAAGCGGCGCTCCCGGTCAGCGGCGAACGCCAAGCAGGCGCGGATGTCGTCGCGCTCGAGATCCGGGAAATCGGAGAGTATCTGATCCTCGGACATGCCGGATGCTAGGTATTCGAGGACATCGTAGACGGTTATTCGAAGCCCTCGGATGCACGGCTTGCCGCCGCGCTTTCCGGGTTCGATGGTGATGACGTCTCGATAGTTCATGGCGCCAGCCATTCTAGCGGCCGTGGCAGCCTGGGGACACCCTACGAAGGCTGCTCGCTACCCCGCCCGCATCCCCGCCAGCGCATCCACGATCGCGTCCGCGTCCAGCCCCATCTCCAGGATCTCGATGTTCTCGGCGTACTGGTCGGGGTCGATGGCGGCTTTCACGTTGGGTTCGAAGACGTGGTAGGCCTGGAGGCCGAGTTCCACGCCGGCGAGGGGGCCGGCGTAGGAGGGGTCGCCGGTGGTGACGGTCTCGAACTGGACCTGGCTGCTCTCGGTGGTGGGAGCGCCGAGCAGCACGACGATGTCGTCCTTTCCGTATGCTTCCGCGAGTTCCTTGATTCGACCTTGATCCTCAAGGTCCATGGCCCCAGCGGCTGTTCAAACGAAGCACTGGGTGGCGGCGTACGCGACTTCGCCTCCCAGTCCGGTGATGGCCTGCTCGATGACCGGGGCGGGGACGCCGTCCCGCTCTCCAAGGATGATCAGTTTCTTGCCGTTGAGGGTGATGGGTTCTGCCGACATGGGAATTCTCCTCGTTTGGTAGGGTCAGACCTTGAAGTAGCGCAATCCGTGTTAAAGCCTTGAATTTTCGCAGAGTTGAGCAGCTACTGCTACGCGCCGTTCCGCTCGATCAGCACCGACATTCCGTCCGTCACCTCGGTCATCTGGCCCAGGAACAGGCTCGCTCTGGCAACCAGCATGCAGTTCCGGATGTCTCCGGCGGCCATTTCCCTCAGCGCGTGGGGCACGTACACGAAACCGGAGGCGATGTGCCCCTGGGTGGGGGCGTAGCCGCACACCCCCTTTGCGCGGCCGAATCCGGCGATGTCGCCCCGGTCGATCTCCTTGGCCATGGCGAGCATGGCGGCCATCATCTTGTAGTTGCGGGCGGCCACGTCACCGGCCTTGGCGGACACGGTGATGTCCGGGTTGTGTACCTCGGTCACGATCCGGTCGATCTGGTCGACGCCCCATTCTAGCCGCCGCAGCGGCTCCAGAACAAGCTCCCGGAACTGCTTGTCGAGAGCGGCGCCGGCCTTGACGGGATGGCGTCCGACCGCCCGCAGGTTCACCGTCGGGCCGTGGCCGTCGTCGCGGCCGATCCACACGGCCACCGCGGACAGCGCGTCCTCCAGCACGGGGATACCCTGCTCCAGGTGGTAGAGGGACTTCATCCCGAGCTTGGGAAGGGAACCGCCGCCCACCACCACCACGTTCTCGAACACGCCGCTCTCCACGAGCGAGGCGCCGATGACCATGGCGGGAATGGGCGCGGCGCAGAAGTCCTTGATGTCGATGCCGGTGCCGAGGTCGCATCCCGCGAACTCGGCGATGGCCTTGGCCATGTTGCCGCCGCCACGCTGGTAGCGGTCGCCCACCGCCTCCTCGGAGCAACTCAAGACGAGGTCGACATCGCCCAGGCCCAGGCCGTCGACGTGGTTCAGCAACTCGTGCACGGCCAGGGCGCCCGAGACCTTGCAGCAGAGGTTTTCCAGCAGCACCGCGGCCGAGAGCGCCTCGTCCTCGGAGTGGCCCGTCTTTACGACTCCCACGGGCGCGCCTTCGCCGCCGGCGAAGAGCGGCAGGCTGTCGGCGGAGTCCACCTCGGCGTCCATCCGGGCGTCGGTGAGTAGCGCGGGGGTCTTGGAGACAAGCGGTGCCGTTAGCGGAGTCGATTGCAATACCGGACCCATCTCCTCCCAGAACCGCTCGCGCAGCAGCACGTGCTTGAACGGGTCCGCGCAAGCGAGCAGGGCGAGGAAACGCCGTTCCTCCATGATGTGCCCGAAAGGTGCCTCGCCACCGTCCGCGTCGGTCAGCTTGTCGAACCAGGGCTGCTCCACCTCCCACAGACGGGCCGGCGACTGGCTGCCGATGAACACTTGGTTGGGCAGGTAGCGGCACGCGTCGTCGTAGCTCCACAGGCCCCGCGCCAACTCGGCGAGGAACTCCGGGCGGGCCTTGGTTTCCCGGAACGGCTTGGAGCCGTAGCGGACCAGGCTCGGAGTGTGGGCGAGGGCGGTGGCCGCGCCCCGGATGACGGGCTGATTCGTCGACATGGGACGGACCTTATAACGTCCACGCAAGCTGGGCAAGGATGCATGGCAGGGATGCCCACGTACCCCACGAGCGTCATTCCCGCGAAACAGGCTGTGTCAAAACCCCACTTCCCAGCGACGCAAGACCAGTCCGTCATTCCCGCTTTCCGCGGGAATGACGCTCGTGGGGTTATGGACGGTGCAGGTGTCGACGGACTGCGCTCCTTGTAATATGATCCGCGCATGCCATGAGGGCCACGCCGACGGAGCCGACACCACGCGACTCCGGCCCGGCATGCCCACGGGAGGAAACCATGCAGGATTCGAAACAGAAGCAGTTCGCCATGGACGCCGTGCAAGAGAACGGCAACAACATCGCGCTTCTCGGCGACAACATCTTCTACTTTGCCGAGTTGGGGATGCAGGAGTTCCGCACCACGGAGCTCATGACCGAGATCCTGGAGCAGGCGGGCTTCGAGATCGAGCGGAACATCTCGGGGATTCCCACGGCGTTCATCGCCACCTACGGGTCGGGCAAGCCGGTGGTGGCGCTGCACACGGAGTTCGACGCCACGCCATCGAGCTCGCAGATGCCGGGGGTGGCGGAGCAGAAGGCCATCGTGGACGGGGCGCCGGGTCACACCGAGGGGCACAACGTCAACGCCGCGGTGATGATCGGCGCGGCGGTGGCGGTCAAGAAGACCATGGAGCAGTTCGACATCCAGGGGACGCTGCGGGTGTACGGCGCCCCGGCCGAGGAGCAGCTCGTGAGCCGGCCGTACTTCGTGCGCGACGGCTACTTCAAGGACGTGGACGTGGCGCTGCACGACCACATCGGCTCCAACCTGGGAACCGTCTACGGCCTGCGGCAGTACGCGCTCATCTCCGCGGAGTTCACCTTCAAGGGCGAGAGCGCCCACGCGGCCACCTCTCCCTGGAACGCGCGCGACGCGCTGGACGCGGCGGTGCTGATGGACATCGGCTGGGACAAGCTGCGAGAGCACCTGGAGCCCTCCCAGCGGAGCCACCGGGTCATCAGCAACGGCGGCGACCAGCCCAACGTCATCCCCAACACCTCCACCATCTGGTGGTTCTTCCGCGAGGCCACCGCGGAGAAGGCGCGCGCGCTTTTCGAGAAGGCCAAGCGTGTCGCCCAGGGCGCGGCCACCATGACCGACACCTCCTATTCGGTGAACGTGCTCAGCGCGGTGGCGCCGACCCGCTGCAACCGGGTGCTGGCGGAAGTGATCCAGAACAACATCGAGGCCGTGGGCATGCCGCAATGGAGCGAGTCCGAGCAGAAGCTCGTCACCGACCTGCAGACCAAGGTCAACGTCAAGCCCACCGGGATGCCCAATCAGGTGGCGCCGCTTCGGGAAGCGGTTCAGTCCGTGTCCGCCAACGACTCGGGCGATGTCTGCTGGGTGGTGCCGTCTGGCGTGGTGAACTTCCCGTCCAACATCCCGGGCATCGCCTACCACCACTGGGGCGCGGGCGTGTCCCTGGCCACAACCGTGGCCCACAAGGGGGCCGTCGTGGGCGCAAAGACCATGGCGGCCTCGGCCATCGACCTGCTGATGGACCCGGAACTGGTGGCGCGGGCCAAGGAGACCTTCAAGGAGGAGATCGGCGGCGTGGAGTACCGGCCGTTGCTGCCCGACGACCAGCAGCCGCCGCTGGAGCTGAACCGCGGCATCATGGAGCGCTACCGCTCGGCCATGGAAGCGCACTATCCCAAGGAGAAGCCGGCATTCAGTTAACGCTGCCGCTCCAGGGGCCGGAAATCCGCCTGCGCGCGCTGCTCGACCGCGCTACCGCCGGCCAGAGGATTCACGGCCGCTCCCGCTTGCGTCCGTCCCTGGCGGACAAGGTGCTTCGCGACCCGTTCTGGGTCTGGTGCCAGTACCACGCCCCCAGGGCCGAGGCGGTGAACGAGATCGGCCGCTACGAGCAGATGCGCTACCGCCGGGGCGTCGAGCACGAGGACGCCTGGGTCGCCGCGCACTATCCCGGAGCCCTGGCGATCCGGCCCGACTTCGGCCACGCGGCCCTGGTCCGCACCCTCCGGGCCATGCTGGAGGGCGTTCCCGCCATTCACCAACCGCAACTGTGGGACCTGGGCCGGGACGTCTACGGCCGCGGCGACCTGCTGGTGCGCGACGACAGCCACGCCTCGGACCTCGGCCCCTACCATTACCGGGTCATCGAGATAAAGCGCGCGCGCAAGCTCCGGGACGCCTATGTGCTCCAGGCCGCCTTCTACAACCGCACCGTCGGCGCCCTCCAGGGCTACACGCCGCCGCGGGTGACCGTGGCGCTTCGCGAAGAGGTCCGTCCCGTAGACGTCTCGGGTTTCGGCAACAGGATGGACGACGTGGCCGCGCGTTGGGCGGGACTGCGGGACGGCACGGCGGCGCAACCCGAGCCCGGCCGGCCCCCCGACGTCACCGACTCACCGTGGCGCGTGTACGGCAACAGGCTGGTGCACGAGCGCCGGGACCTGGTGCTGCTGGCCGGGGTGCGCGCGCCCGAGCGGGCGAAGCTCCGGGCCGCCGGCATCCACGGCGTGGATGAGCTGTGGACCCGTTCCCCCGGGGAGATCGAGGAGATCCTGGGACCGCGCCACGGCGCGACGGCCTACCACGTGGCCCAGAGCTACAGGACGGGGCAACCCGTCCCCAGGCACGGCCGCGAGCTGCGGATTCCCAGGGCCAGGCGGCCTCTCTACTTCGACTTCGAGACCTCCGACGACATGCATCCCACCATGCCGCCCCACGTCTACCTCATCGGTTGCTGGGACGGCTCCCGCGACCAGTTCGTCAAGTTCCTGGCCCGCGGCCCCGAGGACGAAGTGGAGATCTTCGAAGGGTTCCTCGACTACGTGGGCGACGACGTCGAAGCCGTGCGCCTCTATCACTGGACCGACTACGAGGTAAGGCAGATGAAGGCGGTCATGCGCCGCTGGCCGCGGCTGGAGGGACGGCTGGCGCGCCTCCTGGGCTCCTGCGTGGACCTGAAGCAGTGCATCCAGGACGCCGTCTACCTGCCCGTGCCGCGCTTCTCCATCAAGAGCGTCGCCCCGGCCCTCGGCTTCAACTGGCGCCAGCAGGGATTCGGTGCCTACGAGGCCTTGCTGTGCTACTGGGACTCCCTCGAAACCGGTGACCGTTCCCTGGCCGAGAAGGCCGTCCTCTACAACGAGGACGACTGCCTCGCCATGTGGCACGTGGACCAGAAGCTCACCGGGTCAACTTAACCTTGACCGTTCGCCCTGAGCCCTTCGACAGGCTCAGGACGAAGCGAAGTCGAAGGGCGCCATCCGTCGGGTTGTCACTCTGTCGAATCGTGCACGGGCGCGGTCGCAGGAGGCGCGGTCGCTGGCGCCACCGTAGCGTCCCCCGCCTCACGGGCCTCTGACTTCCGCCACGCCCGTTCCCGCACGGTGGCGTACAGCACCGGGATCAGCACCAGCGTCACCAGCATGGAGGTGATCAGTCCGCCGATCACCACCCGGGCCATGGGCGCTTGAATTTCGCCGCCCTCGCCCCATGCCAATGCCAGCGGCACCAGCGCGAGGACCGTGGTCAGGGTCGTCATGAGGATCGGCCGGAGCCGGGTGCGGCCCGCGAGGACCACCGCGTCGACGACGCTCAGGCGTTCCTCGCGCATCTTGAGGTTGATGTAGTCCACCAGCACGATGGCGTTGTTCACGACGATGCCCACCAGCAGGATGATGCCGATGTAGGAGTTGATGTTGAAGGTCGTGCCGGTCACGTGGAGCGATGCGAGCACGCCGATGGCCGCGAACGGAACCGCGAACATGATCACGAACGGATCGATGAGGCGCTCGAACTGGCCCGCCATGACCATGTAGACCATGATCAAGGCCAGGAGCAGGCCGATCCGCAGCTCGCCGAAGGCCTTCTGCTGTTCCTCGAAGTCTCCGCTCACCTGGATGACCATGCCTTGCGGCAGCGGGATCTGTCCCAGTGCCGCCTGCAGGTCGGCCACGGCCCCGGCCATGTCGCGTCCCGAGACCTCGCCGGAGATGGACACCACCCGTTCCTGGTTGAGCCGCTGGATCGACATGGGTCCGCGGCGTTCCTCCAGCCGCACCAGGTTCTTGAGCGAGCCTCTTGCAAAACCCCTCGAGTGAGGGGGTTTTGTAGACGTGGGGTCGTTCC
>JAPPNE010000022.1 GCA_028818775.1 Deltaproteobacteria bacterium
GCGGCGAGGTCAGGGCCATCTCGGCGTTGAGCAGCATCAGCAGCCCGAACCACACGGGGTCGTAGCCCAGGGCTATCACCACGGGCAGGAAGATCGGGACGGTGACCATGAAGATGGTCACCACTTCCATGATCATGCCCAGGATGAGCACCACGATCATCATGCCGATGATGATCAGGATGGGCGCCACGTCGAGTCCGGCGACGAAGCCGCTGATGCCCCGGGTGATGCCGGCGAACGCCATGATCTGGCTGAAGGTGGCCGAGGAGGCGAAGATCATCAGGATCATGGTGGACACCCGCACGGTGCCGCGCAGCGACACCAGCACGAGGTTCCGGTCGAGCTTGCCGTAGACGCCGGCCAGGATGAACGCCCCCAGGGCACCGGTGACCGCGGACTGGGACGGCGTCGCCACCCCGAGGAAGATGAGGCCCAGGGTGAGGAAGACGATGAGGCCCAGGGGCACGACGTACACCAGGGTCTCGTACACGCGCTGCCCCAAGGGCGGCCGCTCCACTGCGTACGCGGGAGCGAGATCCTTCTGGATGGCCGCCCGGGTGACGATGTAGATCATGTAGAGCGCTGCAAGCATGAGCCCGGGAATCGCCCCGCCGATGAGTATCTTGGCCACGGATATCTTGGCGATGGCCGCGAGGATGATGGCGAGCCCGCTGGGCGGGATCATCATGGCGAGGCCGCCGCCGCCCAGGATGGGACCCAGGCTCATGGGCTTCTTGTAGCCCTGCTTCTCCATCTCGGGGGTCAGCACGGTGGCCATCACCGTGGAGCTGGCCAGGGACGAGCCGCTCATGGTGGCGAACAGCGTGGCGAAGGCGATCCCCAGGATCGACAGCCGTCCCGGAATGCTGCCGAGCCAGTCGCCCAGCACCCGGAGCATGGTGTTGCCCATGCCGGAGTGGAAGATCACCATGCCCATGAGCGTGAACTCCACGATGGCCAGCAGCGTGAAGGTGGACAGCGCGGTCTGCATGTTGAGCACCACCAACTCCATGCCCGGGCCGCCGCCCCAAAGGGTCAGCGCGCCGCCGGCGGTCACCAGCATGAAGACGAAGGCGATGGGCAGGCCGGTCATCAGCAGCACGACGATGACCGAGAAGAAGGTCAGCAGCAGGAGCGGCCAATCCATGGCGTTACGGGTTCCTGGCCGGAAGCCGGGCGATCATCCCCGGTCCTCCGATGAAGTCCCGGCGTCCTGCCAGCGTCGGTAGTAGCCGCAGGTCCGGCGCATGAACTGGATGCACAGCGATGCGGCGCCGATGGGGATGGGGATCAGGAGCGGATACAGGGGCGGCTTGAGCGGGCTCTCGTACATCTTCGTGCCGGCCATGTACTCCATGACCGTGGTGGTGGTGGCGAAGTAGGCCAGCACCCCGGTCACAAGCACGCCGACGGCCGAGGTCACGATTCCCAGGAACGCCTGGTTCCTCCGGCTCAGCACCTCCACCACCACCTCCACCTTGACGTGGCCGTCCTCCCGCAAGAGCCACGCCGCGCCGAAAAACGCCAGGTAGAGGAGACAGTACTCGGCGAGCTCGATGGCCCACCCCAGGGCCGAGGCGAAGAACTGCCGGCTGGCGATGTCGGAAAGGGTGAGCAGGGAAGCCAGGACCACGGCCACCGCGGAGACCAGCATGGAAACGTCCAGGAACCGGTCCCAAGCGGCGCCGAGTTTCGTGAGGAAGACCTTCACCGCGTCCTGACCCCTCCCCGAGAGCACATCTGAAGCGTGAGCGGGAAACAGGAAAGGCAGACCCCGCGGCCGTCCGTCCCGTGTCGGCGGCGCAGGGGCTGCCCTCCTGTCAGGTGTCCGCCCCGAAAAGGATCACTGGCCCATCAAGGGCCGCATCTTGCCGACGAGTTCCTTGCCGACGCTCTTCTCGACCCGCGCCCAGGACTTGGTCATGACGTCGTTGAAGAAGCCGTCGTTGACGTCCTTGGGCCAGTCGATGCGCACCATGCCGTTCTTCTTGGCAACCTGCCAGGCATCGTCGAACTCCTTTTTCTTGAGGCTGACGAGGCCCTTCTCGGTCTCCGCCGCGGCATCCACCAGGGCTTTCTGCAGGTCGGCGGGCAGGCTGTTGAACTTCTTGAGGTTGACGCAAAGCACCGTGTTCTGGGCCGTGAAGAAGCCCGGGCCCACCCAGTACTTGAGCACCTCGTAGAGCTTCCCGTCCACGACGGTTGCCATGGGCGCCGGCCTCACGTCGATCAGGCCCCGTTGAAGGGCCGAGTACACTTCCGGACTCGCGACCCGCACCTTGCGCCCGCCGGCCCGTTCGATGATGGGCTCGTAGATCCCGGAAGTCCGGAATCCCAGGCCCTTCAGATCTTCCGGCTTCTCCGCCTTCTTGGTGCTGACCAGCACGTAAGGCGTGGCCGTGGAGGTCCGTCCCAGGTAGCGGAACCCGGCCTTCGCGAACTCCGCCACGAGGAAGTCGTAGAGTCCGCTCTTGCGCTCCTCCGCCGGAGTGAGCTGGGAGAGGTGGATCACCTGCGCCGCCTTGACGTGGAGCACATAGGCCCACGCCACGCTCATGTCCAGCACGCCCTTTTGCACCGCGGCGGGCTGCTTTCTTCCCGGCGTGATTTCGGGTCCGCCGATCCAGTCGATCTTTAGCTTTCCCTTGGACTTCTCCGCCACCAGCTCGATGAACTTGGGTATGGCGGACAGGGTGACGGCCGTCTTCGGATCATAGGTGGCCAGCTTCAAGGTGACGGTGTCGGCGGCGGCCGGGTTCCAGCCCGAGAACGCCAGCAACACGGTCAGGATAAGGCCCGGTACGAAAACCTTTGCACGTTTCATGGCGATACCTCCTCGGTGCGTCCTTGAACAGCCGGTTACGTTCCGGCCAAAGCGCCCCGACGTTACTCGTTAAAACGAGAGGATGTCAAGGACGGTTGGGCACCTCGGCTACTCCGTGAACTCGAGAACGTCGAGCCCGCACAGCCGATCCAGCAGGTACAGCCGGCCGTTGGACCGGTCGAGAAAGATGTCGTTGCTCTGGACGATGGACTCCCCCTGGCCGGGTTCCGGCATGTAGTAGCCGATCTCCCGCGGACTCCAGGGGTCGCTGATGTCCACGGCGCGGAGGCCGCCGGCGAACCAGGTGACGAAGATCGTGTTGCCCTGGACCTGCTCCTGCGGTTGATGGGAGCCGAACCATTCGTCGGGATTGAAAGGCTCGTCGTTGGGTACCCGGAAGGTGGCGATGGGCACGGGTTGGGTCTCCTCGGTGATGTCGACGATCCACATGAAGGCGTTGGGCGCCGGGGTCAGCCGGTCCACCACTTCCTCGTCCGTGACCACCAGCAGTCGCCGCCCCTGGATGGTCTGGGGGATCGGCAGGGCGGTGTGGGTGGGGCAGGGGTAGGGCGGGCTCCAGTCGAGGCCGCCGACCCTTTGCGGACGGGTCATGTCCGAAATGTCGAGAATCACGAAGCCGCCGTGCCAGTAGCTGGTATAGAGCCGGTCGCCCAGCCGGAGCGGATGGTGGCAGCGGTGCCGGACGCCTTTCCACGTCGGGGTTTCGCCGCCCGCGGTCCACTGCCCGGGCATCCACCAGCGCCCCACTTCCTCGGGCCTGGTCGGGTCCTTCAGGTCCAGGATCATCATGATGTTGCCGACGTAGCCCTCCACCTGCGGCGAGAAGTAGGCGTAGTCGCCGTCGAAGTCGAAGCGGTGCACGCCGGTGCCCCCGGCCCGGTAGAAGCCGATCTCGCGGGGGTTGGCCTTGTCGGCCACGTCGTAGATCTTGAGTCCCCCCTCAAAGCCGTTCCTGGCCACGCCGCCGTAGCGTTCGTTGTTCACGAGCATGACGTCGCCGTGGACCCGGACCTTGT
>JAPPNE010000023.1 GCA_028818775.1 Deltaproteobacteria bacterium
CATCGAGGCCGTGGAGGAGTCCCTGGCGGAGACCTCCCGCGGCAACGCCGTGGTGTTGCCGCGTCGGCGCATCCACCACGCCAACCGGATGCTGTTCGGCGTGCTGCCGGGCTCCTTCAAGGGCGCCATGGGCGCCTACCTCCAGACCGACCGGGACCGGGTTATCCACCACGAGACGGTGATCCTCTATAGCGTCGAGACGGGTGAACCGCTGGTCCTGTTCCAGGACTGTGGCATCAACGAATTGCGCACGGGCGCGGCAGGCGGTGTCGGCGCCAAGCATCTGGCCCCACCCGACGCCACGCGGGTGGCGGTGATAGGGAGCGAGAAACACGCCTTCACGCAGCTAGAGGCCGTATGCGCGGTGCGTCCCATCGAGGCGGTCCGGGTGTTCAGTCCCACCCCGGCGAACCGGCTCCGATTCGCCGAACGCGCAGGGGCCGCTCTGGATCTGGAGGCAACGGCCGTGAACAGCGCCGAGGCCGCATTGGAGGGCGCGGACATCGTCATCACCGCCACCAACGCCCAGAGCCCGGTGTTCGAAGGCCGGTGCCTTCGTCCCGGCATGCACGTCACCTCCATTGCCAACGGCGACAAGACCCGCGTGCGCGAGGAGGTCGACCACGACACCATCCGCCGGGCCGCGCGTGTGTGCGTCACCTCGAAGGCCACCGTGGAAGCCAACGAAAGCGACCTGTTCCGCGCGGTGCGGGATGGAGTGCTGGACTGGGACGGCGTGTGCGAGCTGGGAGACGTGATCCTGGGCAACGCCCCCGGCCGCACCAGCGCGGAGGACATCACGCTCTTCAAGCTTCAGGGAATGGGAATCATGGATTTGGCGGTGGGGCTGCGGGCTTACGAGGTGCTGAAGGACTCGGAGAACGCGCAGAGAATTTGATTCCCCTCCGTCATTCCTGCCTTTCCTCCGTCATTCCCGCGAAAGCGGGAATCCAGGGATGGGGAGGGGCAAAGCGGAGGCGTTCCGTATTCTCAGCGCCGCGGCAGCCGCAAAATCTCCCGGCGCACCATGTCCTGCCAAGAGGCGCCCGGGCGGTCGGTCCAGTTGCCGGGAATGTCGATGATCTGACCCTTGCGCTTGAACGAATGCACGAGCCCCAGGGCGTCGGCGAGCAGGGACTCACGCCGGCGGCTCGCCCGCGGGCGTCCGAAGGTGCGGCCCACGGGGTTGTCGACGCACACCGCCCTCGGGGGCTTGACCCGCTCCACGATGTCGCGCACGGTGCCGATCAGCAGCGTCGGGATACCCGAGGCCTCCACCACGTTGGCGACGAGACTCACGGTCTCGTGGCAGTAGGGTCAGTAGGGGACCATGAGCGCGAGGTCCACGCGCATGGACGCGAGCCTGCGCGCCACCTCCGGCGCGAGCGTTCCGGTGATGGCCTCGTGGTCCGAGACGCCCCCATAGATGGAGAAGTGCGCCTGGGCGACGCTGCCGACGACGCCCTTCGCCGCCAACTCCTTGAGCGCCTGCCTGGGAAATGCGACCTCGGCATCCATGCGGATGTGCAAGCCGACGGGAGAGTGATGGTCGACGGTGACCTCGACGTCCGGATTCGCGGCGATGCGGCGGTGGCTCGTGTCGCCCCCGGCGGTGAACGTACGCTGGTTCGTCTGGCGGATGGCCGCGCTCGTGACGAGGCTCACGCGCATCTCGTTCAGCGGCTTCGCCAGCGGCTGCCACGCGATCCTGGGGGCGCGCCGGAGCTTGCGCGGCGGCTTTGGTGCGGCGCGCTCGGCCAGGATGGGCAGATAGTCCAGCGCCACGACTAGCCCGCCTCGGTGACGTACACCGGGCCGCCCTTGCCGATGCGTTCCCGGTCCTCTCGCGGCAACTCCTTGATGTCTTTGCGCAGCTCGTAGTTGATGTGCTTGATGTCCTCGGACGGACCCGAGCGGTTGCCCATGAGGATCATGGGGCCGGTGCCGCTGTTCTCGAGCTGGTAGAAGTCGCCGCCGTGGATGAGCGCCACCATGCCCGGCTTCAGCACCGCCTTGCCGCCGTCAGGGAAGTGCATGGTGCACTCGCCTTCCATGACGTAGAAGCTCTGGTCCGCGTTGTGGCAGTGCATGTCGTCCCTGTCTCCGGGTTCGGGATAGACGTGCACCCAAGTGTGGAAGCGCTTGGTGTTCAGCACGACCTCACGCTTCAGGTCCTTGCGTCCCTTCTCCATCAGATCCATGACTTCGATGCTCATGTCGTTCTCCCTTCCCGAAAAACGGATTTCAATCGTGTCAGGTCCGGCCCGCCGCTTGGAGTCCCGCGCTCAGGCGGCCCGCTCCCACTTGTCGATGTCCACCTCCCATCCCTTGTTCTGGGACAGGTCCAGAGCGTTGCCCTCGGGGTCCCGGAAGCGGAACTCGGCGTAGGGCCGGTCCGGAGGACGCGCCTTCACCGCCACGACGCTCCCCAGGTCGTCGAGCTTCTGGGCCAGGTCGTCTACGAGGAATCCGATGTGGTTCACGCCGAAGCGGCGCTCGTGGCCCGCGTTGGAGTTGAAGAACGGGTGGATGGCGAGGTTGGTGGAGCCGTCGCCCGCGAAGCGGTTCAGGAGGCCGCTGCGCCGCCGCTTGTAGCTGCTCTCGACCTCCCGGAGCCCGAGCACCTGGACGTAGAAGTTGAGCATCACCTCCGGGTCCAGGGCGTTGAAGGCGACGTGGGCGATACGCGGAAACCCGCTTCCCTCCTCCACGCCGAAGCTCCCCTCCGAGAGGGTCACGGGATTGCACTCGGGATCGAAGATGCGGATGGCGCCGTGGTGCAGGCCGCCGGGTTCGGTCACTACCACGCCCCTGGGGTTGAACTTCTGGTAGCGTGCACGGACCTCGCCCAGGTCTTCCACCTGGAGTCCGATGTGATGTAGCCCGCGGCGCATGTGGAACTCGCCCAGCGACTGCCGCTTGCGGAACAGGGTCAGGTTGTAGAGTCCCTCGGTGAGGGAAACGTCTCCGTCCGCCGAGCGCCCGAGCTCCTTCATGCCGAGGTATTGGGTGTAGAAGCCCGCCAGTGCGTCGGGGTCGCGGCTCATGGTGGCGACGTAGCGTATTCTGGCCATGTCCATCCCTCCTGTGCGGCGGCGGGCGCCGGTCAGGTTTGGTTCCGCCGATACCGCTAGTGTATAGTCTCGTTTCAATCCGTGGCGCAAGCCGCGCGAGGAAGGAGGCTAGCGACAATATGGCGGACCCCAAACTGACCATGGCCCTGTCCCACTACGACAGGCACGTCCCGCTGTTCGACGGAAGCGTGACCGCCGAAGGCTTGGACCTGGAGGTGCTGGAGATCGGCCAGTCCCATCCCCTCAGGCACGGAGCCCGGCGCCACGAGCGCATGCTCCAGGACGGCGAGTTCGACATCTGCGAGCTGTCGCTGTCGTCCTACCTCATCTCCCAGAGCCGCGACATGCCCATCAAGGCCATCCCGGTGTTCCCGCGGCGGCTGTTCAGCCTGTCGCAGATGTGGGTCAACGTGGACGCCGGCATCGAGTCGCCCAAGGACTTGGTCGGCAGGACCGTGGGGCTGAGCACCTTCCAGACGACCCTCTCGGTGCTCGCCAAGGGCGACCTGCAGAGCGAGTACGACGTGCCTTGGCGCGAGATCGACTGGGTCATCGACCGGCCCGAGGCGTTGCCCATCCAGGCCGAAGGCGTGAGCATCCGCTACCTGGAGAAGGGCGAGAGCATCGGCTCCATGCTGGAGCGAGGCGAGATCGACGCCCTGATGATGCCCCATCCGCCGGACGAGGTGGTGGACGGCTCCGACAAGATCCGGCGTCTGTTCCGCGACGCCCGCGCCGAGGAGCTCAAGTACTACCGCAAGAACGGCTTCTATCCCATCATGCACGTGGTGGCCTTCAAGAACGAAGTGCTGGAGAAGTACCCCTTCGCCGTGCAGAGCGTCATGGACGCTTTCGAGAACGCCAAGACGGCGTGCCGCGAGTACTACTCCGACCCCAACTGGTCCAGCCTGGCCTGGACCCGGCACCTCTACGAAGAGGAAAGGGACGCCCTGGGCGAGGACTACTGGCCCTACGGCCTCAAGCGCAACCGCGCGAACCTGGAACGCTTCATGGGCTACTCGCACGACCAGGGGCTCATGGACCGGGCCGTGGCCGTGGATGAACTGTTCGTGGAGTCGACGCTGGACTCGTGAGACAGAGAGGCGCCGGAGCGGTAGACCCATGCCGACCCAACAGGAGATTCACGGGGTATCCGACGCGGAGTTCGTTGAACGCATGGTCGAGCGCTACCCCAAGCGCTTCAACGACCAGTACTGGTCCGTGTTCAGGGCCAACGTGGGGCGACATCTCCCCGCCGAGCCGGCCATCGTCGATCTGGGCTGCGGCCCGGGCTTGTTCCTGCGTGACGTCTCCGAACGCCACCAAGACGGCCGGCTCTACGGCTTCGACGTCACTCCGGCCATGATCGAGCATGCCCGCGGATTGCGCTACCGGGGCGCGCCACCGACCCTGGCGGTGCACGACGTCGAAAGAGAGCCGTTGCCGCTGGGCGCCGGCGGCGTGGACCTGGTGTCCATGACCGGCGTGCTCCACGTCCTGGACGACCCCTTCGCCGTATTGGCGGAGGTGCAGCGGATCCTTCGCCCCAACGGCCTGCTCCTGCTCGACGACTGGGTGCGCATGCCCCTGGCCCGTTACGTCCAGGACCGGCCCCGCGACCGCGCCGAACCGCTGGAGTACCAGCGCGCCGGCTGGCTCCGCATGTTCCCGTTCCACAACAAGTACACCGCTGACGACTGGAAATGGCTGCTTGCCGAAGCCGGCTTCTCGCTGGTGTCCAGCGTTCAGATCCGCCCGCAGTCGCAGATCTTCGTGGCGGTGGCGCGGACGCCGTTCGAATGAGTCAGGTTGCCCTGTTGCCGTTGCCGTCTTCCTCGCGGTAGAGCCCGAGGCGTTCCAGCAGAGGGCGATCCGTGGCGGAAAAGAGGACGGCGGGCTCCGTGTCGGAAACGTTCCTGTGCCGATGCCAACTCCAGTTGGGGACGACCATGAAATCCCCCTCTTCCCAGGCAAGTTCCGTGTCTTCGACTTCGACGACGCCGGAACCGCGGAAACCATGGTACAGGTGGTTGGCGGTGTGGCGGTGGAGCGAGGTGTGCTCTCCCGGGTCCAGCATCTGAATCCAGCACGAAAACGTCGGAAATGTCGGTCCCCCCGTGACCGCGTCGCGGTATTCAAGGCAGCGCCCGTCGTAAGCGCTCTTGTCTTCGGCAAGCATTTCGGTCAGAGCGGGCAGGGTCTCGCGCCACTTGTAGACCAGTTGCTTGAGGCTCCTTCCCGGAGGGGCAAGGCCGCCGGGATTCCGGACCGTGGTGTCGGTGGTGCTGTTGAAGAGCTTCAGCTCCTCGGCAGGGTGCGGCTCTTGAAACATCGTGCGCAGCATGGCCATGAGGCCCACGTCGAGAA
>JAPPNE010000024.1:0-1026 GCA_028818775.1 Deltaproteobacteria bacterium
ACGTGGGCGGACGGCTGATGGCCACCGACGGCCACGGCACCATCACCGTGCTGGAGCCCGGCGGCAAAGCCTTGGCGAGCCACGTGGGCTTGGACTGGAACGTGGGGGACCGGGCCAGTCCCGCCGACGTGGAGCAACTGGCGGACCACATGGCGGACGTGGTGCTGACCCTCGCCAAGGGTGACGGCGCCGGGCCGGAGCTCGAGGGGCTGTGGGTGACTCCACCCCTGAACGGGTCCGGTGAGTGCGACGCCGTGGTCTTCTCCGGCGGCGTCGGCGAGTACGTGTACGGCCAGGAGGACGAGTCCCACGGCGACCTCGGGGCGCCCCTGGGCAAGGCGCTGCGCCGCCGCATCGACGAAGGCGCGCTGCCCGGCAGCCTGGTGAGTGCGCGCGAGTGCATCCGCGCCACGGTCATGGGCGCCGCGCAACATACCGTGCAGGTGTCCGGCAACACCATCTACCGCTCCGACGACTCGTTGCTGCCGCGCAAGAACCTGCAGGTTCTGCGGCCTCCGGTGGATCTCGACGGCGATATCGATCCGGCCGCCATGGCCCAGGCCATCCGGAGCCACTTCAGCGCCTTCGACCTCGTGGAGGGCGAAGCCGAGGTGGCCCTGGTGTTCCTGTGGCAGGGACCGCCCGCGGCGTTTCGCATCGCCGGGTTCTGCCGGGGCTTGCTGGAAGGGTTGGCGCAAACGGTGGCGCGGGAACGCCCCATCTACCTGGTGTTCGATCACGATCTCGCCGGCCTCGTCGGCACCATTCTCAAGCAGGACTTCGGACTCAGGGGCGACGTGCTGGCCCTGGACGGCGTCACCCTCCGCGACTTCGACTTCATCGACCTGGGCAGGGTGCTCGAACCCTCGGGCACCGTGCCGGTCACCATCAAGTCGCTGGTGTTCCGGTTCTAAGGGAACGTCGATTGTCATGGCGTCCTTCGACTTCGCTTCGCTACGCTCAGGACGAACGGTTGTGATTGCCATTTTCCGTTCGTCCTGAGCGTAGCTAAGCTAAGTCGAAGGA
>JAPPNE010000024.1:1036-27617 GCA_028818775.1 Deltaproteobacteria bacterium
TTTCTTTGCGTCCCCCCCCCCCCCCCCCCTGGGTTTTTTTTTCCCTTTTCGCGGGTCGCGTTTTGTTTTCTTTTGTTTTTCCCCCCCCCCCCGTCCAAGGATACGATGGCAGGAATTCATCTGGAAAAGACGGGTGGGGTGGCGTCCGTGGTCATCGACCGGCCGCCCCTAAACGTGCTCAATCTGGCGCTCCTGCGGGAACTGCGGCAGGCGCTCGATGAAGTCGACCGGGACGATGGCGTGGAACTCATCGAGATCAGCGGCGCAGGCGAACGCGCCTTCTCCGCGGGCGTGGACGTGAAGGACCACACACGGAGCCAGGTTCCCGAGATGCTCGACCTCGTGCACGGCGTCATCCGGAAACTGATGAGCCTCCGCCAGCCCACCATCGCAGTCGTCGACGGCGTCTGCCTGGGCGGAGGCTGCGAGTTGGCCTCGTCCTGCGACCTCGTCCTTGCCTCCGAGGAGAGCCTGTTCGCCACGCCCGAGATCACCGTGGGCTGCTTTCCGCCGGTGGCGCTGGCGCGGTTCTCCTCGCAGATCGGCTACCACCGGGCCGCCGAGATGATACTCACCGGCCGCCGCCTGACGGCCCGGGAAGCCGAGTCCATCGGGCTCGTGAACCGTGTCGTGCCCCGGGACCGGCTCGGCCAGTCGCTGGAGGAGCTTCGCAACGAGTTGCTGGACAAGAGCCGCGCGGTCCTGCGCATCACCCTCAAGGGCCTGCGAGAGATCGGCCTCAAGGAACTCTCCGCCGCCCTCGCCCGCTCCGAGGAAATCTACCTCAAGGAGTTGCTGGAAACCGAGGACGTCGAAGAAGGCGTCCAGGCGTTCGCGGAGAAACGCAAGCCGGAGTGGCTGCACCGGTAGCGCCACCGTTCGCGCGGTAACCCGGTACGCTGCAAGTTCCCCTTCTGAGAAGGAGAACCCAGGGCACATTTCTCCTTCTCGGAAGGAGAAATGCTTAAGCGATCAGGCAGGTCGGCTGGCCAGGGTCCGATGCACGGCTTCCACGATCCGTTCCTTGTCCGGGACGAAGAAGTTCTCCAGCGGCGGCGCGCACGGGACCGGGGCGTTGGGGGCGGCGACCCGGAGAATCGGGCTGTCGAGGTAGTAGAGGGCTTGCTCCTGCACCTGGGCGGCCACCTCGGCGCCCACCCCACCCTGTTCCACCGCCTCGTGCACCACGATGAGCCGCGAGGTCTTCCTGACCGACTCCACCAAGGTATCGATGTCCAGCGGCACAAGGCTGCGAAGATCAACGACCTCCACGGAGACACCCTCGCCGTCCAGGGCTTCGGCTGCCTCCAGCGCGGGCCCGACCATCTTGGAGACCGCGGCCACGGTCACGTCGTTGCCTTCCCGGCGCACCGCCGCCCGGTCCATGGCGAGGCCGTTTCCGCCTTCCGGCACTTCGGCCCGGGTGAAGTAGAGACCCCGGTGCTCGACGAACAGCACCGGGTTGTCGTCGCGGATGGCGTCGCGCATGAGGCTCTCGGCGTCGGCCGGATTCGACGGCATCACCACCTTGAGGCCGGGGACGTGCAGGAACCACGACTCCAGGCTCTGGGAGTGGTGCGCGCCCATGTTGCCCTGGACGCCGCACTGCACGCGCACCGTCAGCGGCACCTTGAGTTGCCCGCCGGACATGTAGTGGAGCTTGGCGGCATGGTTCACGAGCTGGTCCATGGCCAGGGTGATGAAGTCGACGAACATGATCTCCACCACCGGACGCAGGCCCGACAGCGCCGCGCCGATGGCCACGCCCATGACCGTGCCCTCGCTGATGGGCGTGTTCACCACCCGATGCGCGCCCAGCTCCTCGGCAACACCCTGGGTGACCCCGAAGGGTCCTCCCAGCGCCACGTCCTCGCCGAAGACGTACACCGAGGGGTCGTCCCGCATCTCCGCCAGAAGTCCCGAACGGATGGCTTCCAGATAGCTCAGTTCCGGCATTTTTCAACCTCACGCGCGGACTTGTGCCAACTCACGCGCACACTTGCGTCGCGGTCTCTTCGGGCTCGGGCCAGGGAGACGACAGCGCGAACTCCGCGGCCGCTTCCACCAACGCGCGCGCGTCGCTCTCCGCCTTGGCGAAGTCCTTGTCGGACGCCGCTCGGCGCCGCTTCAGCACACGTGTGAAGCGCGCGATGGGGTCCTTCTTCTTCCAGTCCGCCAACTGCGACAGTTCCCGGTATTTCCCCGGGTCGCCTTCGTAGTGGCCGCGGAGGCGATAGGTCAGGCATTCGACGAACGTCGGACCCTTGCCTGCGCGGGCGTTGTCCACGGCCCGGCCCATGGCCTCGCGCACCGCCAGGATGTCGTTGCCGTCCACGGTGGCGCCCGGGATACCGTAGGTGCTCGCGTGCCGCGCCAGCCGCTCCACCTTGGTGTGAGCCGAGAGCGGCGTGAACTCGGCGTAGCCGTTGTTCTCGCACACGAAGATCACCGGGAGCTGCCACAGACTGGCGATGTTCAGAGACTCGTGGAAGGGGCCGGTTTGTCCCGCGCCGTCGCCGAAGAATACCACGGCCACCCGCCCGGCCCCCTTCTCCCGGGCGGCGAAGGCCGCGCCCAGCGCCAGCGGCACGGTGCCGCCCACCACCCCGCTGGCAGTGACGAACCCTGTCTCCGCGGCCACCACGTGCATGGACCCGCCCTTGCCGCGGCAATAGCCGGTGACGCGCCCGGCCAGCTCCGCCATGAGCCGGTTCAGGTCCGCGCCCTTGGCGATGGCGTGCCCGTGGGAGCGGTGCCCGCCGTAAACCACGTCGTCAACGTCGAGCAGGCCGCACACGCCCACGGCCACCGCCTCCTGCCCGATGCCGAGATGCAGCAGCCCGACTATCTCCCGCGCCGCATAGAGCGCCGACACCTTCTCCTCGAAAGCGCGGATCACCCACATGCGACGGAGCAGCGACAGCAGCTCCTTGTTGTCGTCCCGGCGGGGTGCCGGCCTGGTTCTCCCCTGCTTCGTTGCCTTCATGTCACTTCTCCCATCCGGCTCGCACTCGGGTTCGCCCTCCGGCGTTTCCCCGCCCCGCCGCCCCTGGATTCCCGCTTCCGCGGGAATGACGATTTGGGGGCGTGGGCGCCATGTCAACTCCCCAACGGAACTCTCGTCCCGTCCACCGCCAGGCGGCGAAACCGCGCCCGGTCGACCTTGAACGCATTGGCTTCGGTGGCGGGCCACCGGTAGAACGCGTCCGGTACCTTGTAACGCGGCAGGGTCCGCCCGAGCCACTCCGCCAGCGCCGGGCCGTCGGGACACGTCTCGCGCGGCTGCACGAACGCCACGCAGCGCTGGCCGAACTCCTCGTCCGGGATGGGCACCACCACCGCCTGCTGGACGCCGTCGTGATCGGTCAGAACGCGTTCGATCTCCTCGGGATGGATGGTCTCGCCGCCCGAGAAGAACCGGTTGTCGCGCCTCCCGATAACCGTCAGGTACCCGTCCTCGTCCACCC
The DNA here is from genome assembly GCA_028818775.1 of Deltaproteobacteria bacterium. Taxonomy (NCBI): domain Bacteria; kingdom Pseudomonadati; phylum Myxococcota; class Myxococcia; species Deltaproteobacteria bacterium. The sequence continues at coordinate 4,504 of JAPPNE010000024.1, forward strand.
TCCCGAGGTCGCCGGTGGCGAACCAGCCGTCGTCTGTCAAGGGCCGGCGCAGCCTGCCGCCCTCGACATAGCCCATGAACAGGGTCTCTCCGGCCAACTGGATCTCTCCCTCTTCCCCGATGCGCAGCCTGCGGTGCGGCAGCAGCTTCCCCGACGTCAACCGCTGGGCGGTGGTGGAGCCCGGTCCGGTGGTGGCCACCTGCGAGGCCATCTCGGTGCAGCCGTAACTGGCGAACACCGGCAGGCCGCGTGCGGCGGCGCGCTCCAGCAGCTTCAGCGGCACCGGGCTGCCGCCCAGGATGATGTAACGGAGCGCAGGGTAGCGCACGGACTCCGGCTGCTGCAACAGCCGGTGCAGTTGCGTCACCACCACCGACAGGTGGGTGACCTCGTACCGGCCCAGCACCGCGTCGAGGGGCTCCCCCTGGTCGGGCATCACCACCGTGGAGCCCGCCAGCAGGGACCGGAACAGGATGCCGAGCCCGCCCACATGGTACAGCGGCAGGTCCAGCAGCCAGCGGTCGCCGGGGGCCAGCGGCAGGTTCGTGTTGGAGCCGAGGGCGTTGTAGTAGTGGTTGCCGTAGCAGTGGAGCACCGCCTTGGGCGTGCCGGTGCTGCCGGAGGTGAAAACGATGGTCGCCGGACGGTCGAGGGGCATGGTGCAACCCTGGCCGTCTCCGCCCGGAGGTCCTCCGGCATCCGTCAACTCGCGGTCTTCCAGAATACGCACGTCGCCGGTTAAGTCGCTGAACCCCTCCCGCTCCCCCACCACAATCCAGCGACAGTCCACGCGGCGCAGAAGGTCCGCCACCGTACGGTGCGGTAGCCGCGTGTTCATGGGACAGCACACCGCCCCCAGGCGCAGGACCGCCAGCAGCCACACGAGGTAGTCCGGGCTGTTGGGGGCGAGAATGGCGATGTGGTCGCCGGGGTTGCATCCCGCCCGCCTGAGCCCCGCTGTCACCCCAGCCACGCGCTGGTGAAACTCGGCGTAGGAGACGACCCGCGCGCCGCTGACCACCGCGGGCCGGCCAGCGTGGCGCTCGGCCGCTTGTTCGAGGGGGCAGCGAATCTCAGTCATGCCGTATCTCGGTCAACCGCGACGCGTCGATGCGATGCGTTCGGGCCGCGGCGGCGCTCCACTCGATGGCGCCGGAGCGAACCGGTATGCGCGGCTCGACGACGTCCGCGCCGAGCCAACGATAGGTGTCGAGGCCCGCGGGCACCGAGTCCGCGGTAGACGCCCAGGTGAACTCCGCCAGCGCCAGCATTCCCACGCCGCTCTCGAAGCAACTGCTCACCACTGGACGGATGTCCAGCGCCAAAGCCCTGGCCGCCCATTCCCGCGCCCGTGCGAGCCCGCCCAGCAGCGTCGGCTTGAGCACCACCGCGCCCACTTCGCGGCGCCCTTCGAGGTCTTCCGGCCGCAACTCCAGCAGGCTTTCGTCCAAGGCCACCGGAATGCTGGTGGCATCGAACAGCTCTCGCAGGTGCGCCGGCTCGCGCAAGGGTTCCTCCAGGTACTCGACGCCGGTGCCGCCCATCTCGCGCCCGAACGCCACCGCCTGATCGAGGCTCCAGCTCCGGTTGGCGTCCAGCCGGAGACCCACGCCCTCACCGAGGGTGTCACGGACGGCCCGAGTCAGCTCCACGTCTTCCGCCACCGCCCGGCTGCCGACCTTGAGCTTCACCGCCCGGCAACCCCCGTCGCGGAGGCGCCGCGCATCCGCGAGCACCTGCTCCCGGGAACCCGCCAGCAACCCGTTGACGGGAACGCAACCTTCGAAGCCCGCCAACTCGGCCGCCGCCCCGTCCTCCATCCGTCTTGCCAGGCTGCACAGCGCGGTCTCCAGCCCGAACCGAACCGACGGCGAGACCGCCGCTGATTCCCATTCGGCCCACGATTCAAGACCGTCGTCCCGTGGCTCGAAATGCCCACCCCGCAGGCTCCCCGCCCAAGCCAATGCCTCTGCCGCGGCTTCGTCGATGCCCTCGCGGCTGAACCCCGGCAAGGGCGCCGCATCACCCCAACCCCATGCGCCCGAATCCGATTCCAGGCGCACCAGCAGCCCCTCACGCTCGTGAATCACCCCGCCCGCCAGCGGCAACGGCCCAACCAGCGGCAGGCGATAGCGGAAGATGCGGCAGCTTGAGATGGTCACAGTGTCCAGATTGTCCGTGGTTCCGGGCTGGTATGCTGGGAATTCATGCACCGCCTTGCCTTGCACCCCCCTTGATATCACTACGCCGAGCGAATTTTGAACTCCCGCCGGCCCGGCCCTGTTTCGTTGCCGGCACCCGGCGGCGTGTTATGGTGTTCCCATGCCGAAACCCCCTCAAACACCTCTGTTGGATTTCGTCTCGCGCCAATTCCGTGCGTTCGCCGATGAATGCCGCGAGTCGTCCCCTCTCTACGAACGGTTCGCCACAAACATTGGGGACGATCCGGAAGTTCTGGCGTTGGCCGCACATGCTCGACGGGGCGAGAAGGTGCCGAACCTGTTGTTCGCGGCTGTTCAATTCCTTCTGCTGAAGGGTACGCCGCACCCGCTGGCCGCGTTCTACGAGACCCACTCCACCTCCGCGGGCGACCCCTACCCTCCGTTCCGCAACTTCTGTCTCCACCACGCCGAGAGGATCATCGAACTCATCGCGAACCGTACGGTCCAGACCAACGAAGTCAGTCGGTGCGCGCTGCTACTCCCCGCCTTCGTCCTCGTGTCTCGCGAGGCAGCGGGCCGGCCGCTGTATCTTCTGGAGATAGGGGCGGCTGCCGGCTTGATCCTTCTTTGGGACCGCTACGGCTACGACTACGGGAACGGGCTTCGGTCGGGAGATGCGGCCTCGGCGGTGCAGATCAGATGCGATCTGCGGGGAAGGTCGACTCCTGACGTTCCGACAACGCTGCCAGCGGTGGAGCGCCGCATCGGGGTGGATCTGAACCCCATCGACGTCGACGACACGGAGCAGACGCTCTGGCTTCGTTCGCTGGTATGGCCGGAGGACGGCGAGCGCGCACGGCTGCTGGAGAACGCCGTTACCGTGGCGCGGCGAAACAAGCCCGACATGGTAGCCGGGGACGGAATCGCATTGCTTCCCGAGTTGCTGGCGAGTGTGCCCAAGGAAGCGGCCCTGTGCATCGTCCGTGTGTTCACCAACCTCCCGCCTGCGGCTCGTGACCAGTTTACCGCTTCGATCACGCGACACGGCAAGCAACGGGACTTGTCGGTGGTCTCGACCAGAAGAGGCGCCCGCGAGGGTGAGTCCCTGTTGGCGCTGGTTTCCTATCGGAACGGTGTCAGGAGCGAGGCCGTGCTGGCGAACTGCGAGAACCACGGCAAGTGGCTTGAATGGCTGAACGAGAACTGACTCGCCGCAACTCTTAAAAGACCCAACCGATAGAGAACACGGCGCTGTAAAGCAAGAGCAGCCGGGCAGTGTAAGCGAGGACAGGGTTCAACAGCGGGCCTTCGACGGAGAAGAGGCGGCGGAACGCCGGCAGCGCCACCACGACCACGGCGACGGCGGCCACCGAATAGGGGTGTTGACCCGAGGAGAGGTAGAGCAGCAGCGGCAGCAGGCAAGCCACTACCACGGCGATGATGTATTCGGCGCGGGTGAAGCCCGGGCCGAAGCGCACCGCAAGCGTGAGCTTGCCTGTCGCGCGGTCTTCGTCCGCGTCGCGGAGGTTGTTGACCGCGAGGATGGCGACGGACAGGAGCCCCGGAGCCAAGCCGGCGACGATAACCGTGGCGTTGACGGTCAGGGCCTGCACGTAGTAGGTGCCGGCTACCGCCACCGGGCCGAAGAAGATCAACACGAACAAGTCGCCCAGACCCAGGTACCCCAACGGACGCGGTCCACCGGTGTAGAGCAGCCCGGCCGTCACCGAGAGGACGCCGATGAGGGCGGCCGGCCATCCGCCGCGCCAGATGAGGTAGAGGCCCCCAAGCAAGGTGAGCATCAGCACCGCGAAGATACCGCGCTTCATCATGCCGGGGGTTACGAGTCCGGCCTGCGTGACACGCATTGGCCCCTGCCGGGCCTCGGTGTCCGCGCCCTTCTCGTAGTCGAAGAGGTCGTTGGCGAAGTTGGTGGCGACCTGTATCAGCACCGAGCACGCCAGCGCCACCAGCGCCGCGGGCGCGTGGAACCCGCCGTCGCCGAAGGCCATGGCAATGCCGATGACCACCGGGGAGATGGAGGCCCAGAGGGTCTTGGGTCTTGCCGCCAGGATCCAGACCGCGACGGCGCCTGGCGGCTCGGGGCGCGTGTCCTGTGCCACTGGGAGGGACTCTTGTCGCTTGCGGCTGGCTCAGGGACGCCTGGGGAACTTGGAGAAGTCAGGCTGGCGTTTCTCGACGAACGCGTTGCGCCCCTCCTGCCCTTCTTCGGTCATGTAGAAGAGCATGGTGGCGTTGCCGGCCAGTTCCTGCAGGCCGGCCTGGCCGTCGCAGTCGGCGTTGAACGCGGCCTTGAGGCAGCGGATGGCGATGGGCGACTTGGCGAGGATCTCGCGGCACCACTGGACCGTCTCCTCCTCGAGCCGCTCGTAGGGCACCACCGCGTTCACCAGACCCATGTCCAGGGCCTCCTGGGCATTGTACTGCCGGCACAGGTACCAGATCTCGCGCGCCTTCTTCTGGCCGACGATGCGCGCCAGGTAGGTGGCGCCGTAGCCGCCGTCGAAGGAGCCCACCCGTGGGCCGGTCTGCCCGAAGATGGCGTTGTCCGCGGCGATGGTGAGGTCGCACATGACGTGCAACACGTGGCCGCCGCCCACGGCGTAACCCGCCACCATGGCGATGACCGGCATGGGGCAACTGCGCATCTGGCGCTGGAAATCCAGCACGTTCAGCCGGTGCACGCCGGCCGCGTCCTTGTAGCCGGAATCCCCGCGCACCTTCTGGTCGCCGCCGGAGCAGAACGCTTCCTTGCCCTCGCCGGTGAGGATCACCACGCCGATGGTCGGGTCGTTGCGCGCCTCGTCCAGTGCCCGGATCATCTCCTCAACCGTCAGCGGCCGGAAGGCGTTGCGCACCTCCGGACGGTTGATGGTGATCTTCGCGATGCCGTCGGTCTTGTGGTACTTGATGTCGGTGAACTGTCCCGCCTCGGTCCATTCGATCATGGCTATCCTCTGACTCCCATCCGAGACCCCCGCCATCCCTGGCCCAAAGGGACGATCCAACACTGAGCGGCAACACCCCGAACGTGTCATTCCCGCGAATGCGGGAATCCAGGGGTGGTGGGGTGAAGGAACTCCCGCAGGGCGCGGCAGAATGCCTCGGGGTTCTCGAAATGCGTGTTGTGGCCCGCGTCCGGGATGGTCACGAGCCTGCCCTTTTCCGAGAGGCTTACCATATCCCGCAGGGTTTTTCCGTAGCGAGGGTCCAACTCGCCGGCCACGGCCAGCCACGGGAACCGCACCCCGGAGACCTGGGACCATAGAGAAGGCTGGGAGCCGGTCCCCATGAGGCGCAGAGACCGGGCCAAGCCCGTCATGTCGTTATGCCGGCGCCGCTCCATCAGCGCCGCGAAGCGAGTTTCGTTCCGGCGGATAGAATGGAACAGCGGCTGCCAGTACCAGTCCTCCAGAAAGGCGTCCAGACCCTGCCGTTCCAGCTCCGATGCCTTGGAATCGTCCCACTTCCGCCGGTTGTCGCGTTCTTCCTCCGAGTCCAGTCCGGGAGAGCCCGATTCCACGATCACACCGCGGCAACGGTCCGGGTGCGTCAATGCCAAGTAGAGCGCCAAGCGCCCGCCCATGGAATAGCCCACCGGGATGCACTGCCCGACCCCCAACTCGTCCAGCACCGCAAACAATGCGAGTGCCACCCGAGGCATCGGATAGAAGTCGACGGGGCAATCGGCGCTCAACCCGTGGCCCGGGAGATCCACGAGGATGCAGCGGCTCTCCGGCAACGCCTCCACCGTCTCCATCCAGTCCCGCCCCGAGCCCATGAAGCCGTGAAGAAACAGGAGCGCCGCGTCCAGGTTCCGGCTATTGCCCCGGACCTCGTAACGGAGTCTGTATGGATCGCGCAATTCGGTGTCCGTCAAGTTCGACATGAAATCGACGTGAGCCCCTCCAACGCCTCCCTCCGCAGGCTCGCGTGCAGGTCGACGTTGTCCTGCCGCGCGGTCCGCACCTCGATCACCGTGGCTCCGCCTCGCCCCCTCGCCTGCGCATAGGCGTCCACGAACTCGTCCGCAGTGGACGGTCCGGCGTATTCGAGGCCGAACAACGCCGCGGCATGCTCGAAGGTCATGCCGTGGGAAGCGCCGAAGTAGGGCTCGAAGACATCCTGGAAACGGGCGATGGGAAGAAACGAGAAGATCCCGCCGCCGTCGTTGTTCAACACGACGATGACGAACGGGTGGTCCAGGGAGCGGCACAGGCCGAGGGAGTTCAGGTCGTGCAGGAACGCTTGGTCGCCGATCACGAGGGTGACGCACTTGCCCAGACCCCGGGCGAATCCCGTGGCCGTGGCGATGGTGCCGTCCACGCCGCTGGCGCCGCGGTTGGCCGCCACCACCACCGGGTCCGGCCGCGGGCAGCCGAAGGTGTCCATGTCGCGGACCGGCATGCTGGACGCTAGATACAAGCCTTCGCCGCCGCCGATATGGCGCGAAACGAGCCGCGCGACCTTGGGCTCGTTCAGGGTCCGGTCCCGGGTCAACAGTTCATCTAGGCGTGCGCCAACGTGTTCCGACGCCTGCCGCCAACTCGCAAGCCAGCCCGTGTCCGGGGCGCCGCCGGTTTCCTTGGGCGCCGTGCCGCTCGCGGCATCGACCGCCGTTCCGGCATTCCCGACCAGTGCCCTCAAGGCTTCGCAGAACTCCGCCACCGGGAGCCGGAACCGGAGTGTCGCCCGGTGAATCGGGTCGACGCGGTCGGGCTGCTCGTTCACCACCACGTAGTCCTTGGGGGGGGCCACCTCCAGGTAGTCCGGCAACCGTCTCGAAGTCCACCGTCCGCCGAGGTGGATCACGGCCTCGACGGGATGGTCCCGCATGAACTCCGTGGACCCGAGCAGGACCTCATGATAGGGCACCAGCGTAGCCGTGTTGCCGTCGAGGCGGAGCCCCGAGGTCACATCGGGAAGAAAAGGCCAGCCGAGCGCCCCGGCAAGACCGGCCACCGCCACGCACTCCGTCGCGCTCGCCAACCCGCCGGCCACCAGGAGACCGCGGGGACGGCGCGCGACCAACTCCGCCAGTTCCACCGGCAACTCCGGTGCGCGGCGGAGCGGCGCGCTCTCATAGCGGGTGTAGGCATGGCCGCCGTCGTGCCATGCGCGCACCGGTTCCAGATACGCCTCGAAGTCCTGCACCTGCTCCGTCGGCGCCAGGGGCTCGCGGAACATGCAGTTGATGTGCACCGCGCCACCCGCCGGGCCGCGGCAGCGGCTCACCGCCTGGTCCACGGTGGTGAGCATCACTGCCGGATCGACGTCGGTGGAAGGACACGGGAGAGTCGCGGACCACGCGGCGTAGCCGCCGAAGAACTTGACCTGGTCCATGGTCTGGTTGGCGCCGGCGTCCTGCAGCTCCGGCGGACGGTCGCCGCTCAGCACCAAGAGCGGCACCCGCTCCAGCGAGGCTTCCACCACGGCCGGCCACACGTTGGCCAAGGCGCTGCCCGAGGTGGTGACCACGACGGCCGGCGTCCCGGTGGCGCGCCCGTGCCCCAAGGCATGGAAGGCCGCGCCGCGCTCGTCATAGTGCACGATGGCCCGTGCACGCGGGTTGCGCGCCACGGCCACCACCAGGGGCGTGCTGCGGGAGCCGGGAGCGATGCAGAAGGTGTCGACCCCGTTGCGCACCAGTTCCTCGACGAGCAGCGCTGCCCAAAGGTGGTTGAGGTTGGCGGCCTGGATCATCGCGGAAGGTTCAACGCCCGGGTGAAGTGGCGGATCTTGTAGTCCAGCTCCGCCCACTCGTCTCCGGGCACCGATCCGGCCACGATCCCGGCTCCGGCGAACACCGAAAGCGCGGCGCCCTCCACGAGCGCGGATCGTATCGCCACGGCGAACTCGGCGCTATCGTGTCCCACCCAGCCCACCGGGCCGCCGTACCAGCCCCGATCGAAGGGTTCCCTCTTTTCGATCTCCCGGAGCGCAGGACCCGTGGGATAGCCGCCCACCGCCGGGGTCGGGTGCAGGGCCTTGAGCAGGTCGGCGTCGCCCACGCCGTCGCGCAACACGCCTTCGAAGCGGCTCATGAGATGCTGCCAGTTGCGCAGCTTCATCACGGACGGATCGGCTCCGGCGTTCAGCGCGCTGCACAGCGGCGCCAAGCTCTCGCGGATGCCCCGGACCACGTAGTCCTGCTCGCGCCGCTCCTTCTCGCTCCCCATGAGATCCTGTTCCAGTTGCCGGTCCTGCGACGCGCCGTCGCCGCGCGTGCGCGTGCCCGCGAGGGCGTCGCACAGGATACGTCTCCCCTCGCGGCGGTACAGTCGCTCCGGCGACGCCCCGAGGAACCCCCGCCCGGTTCCGGGGACGAAGCAGAACCGGTAGCAGCGTTCCGTCTCCGGCATCAATGCCTGCAGGCAGGCCAGAGGATCCAGGCAGTCCGCGAAGCTGAAGGTGGATTTCCGGGCCAGGACGACCTTGTCAAGATCGCCCTTGGAAACGAGATCGAGGGTCTCGGTCACGGCGGCATCCCATCCCGTTCGGCCGGGCAGATCCAGGCGCCCGGTCGCCGCGGGGTGGACGCGGCCGTCTTCGGAAGCCGCGAAAACCAGCGCGTCGCACTCGGCCATCAACCCAGCGACCGTGGCCGCCGAACGCAGCCACTGGCACGCGAGCACGCTTTCGGACCCCCTGCGGCTCAACTCGAAGCGCGGCAACACGAACCCGCAGCCGTCGAACTCCCGCCACGCCGCATCCACTGGAGTTTTCCCGGAGAAACGAAGACCGCCGAAGTATCTCGCCCCGGGCGCCGCGCCTTCGAGGCGCCGGCGGACCTGCCCGAACGGGAGGTCGATCCCGTCCGCATCGGCGCGCGCTACCAGATCGGCGGCGCCGACTCCAACGACTTCATGCTCGCCGTCCCTGTCGGCCCAGTACAGCCTGACAGCAGACCCGTCCTGGGCCCGCAGCCAACTCAAAGGGTCGGTGCACGGGATCACGGCTTCCACGCGGGCAATGCCGGACGGCCCCCCTTGGGCGCATTCCCGGGCGACCCTCTGCCGCAATGTCTCGGTCAAACCGCAATCTCTTCGATCCATTCCAGCCTCACCATCCCAGCGCAAACGCCGGCGATCCCACGGAGTCTCGAAGGGACGTTATCAGATCGGACTCGAAGCGGCGAGGGACCCGGGAAGAACCCGGGTCCCCTTCTCCGCCGACCGCGCGATGGCATGGATGACGCGCTCGAAGCGCAGGGCGGCGGCGAAATCGGGCCAAGCCGGCACGTCGTCCGCGATGGCCTGAAGGAGGTTGGCCAGCTCGATGGTCTTGAGGTCGTTGAAGCCCAGTCCGTGGCCGGGGGCGGGGCAGAAGTTCCCGTAGGGCTCGTGCGCCGGTCCCGCCAGGATGGTCTTGAAACCCTGGTCGCTCTTGGGCCCCTCGTTCCGGTAGATCCGCAGTTCGTTCATGCGTTCCTGGTCCTGGACCAGCATTCCGGCGTCACCGTGAAGCTCCCACGCAAGGTGGTTCTTGCGCCCCCACGCCGCGCGCGACGATGAGATCATCCCGGTCACGCCGCTCTCGAAGGTGACCAGCGCGGATGCGACATCCTCGTTTTCCACCGCGAGCCGTTCCCCGCCGCCGGCGGCGGGACGGGTGGCGTAGTGGATGCGGCAATCGGCGAGAACGCTGTCGATGGGTCCCAGCAGGCCGTCGGCCATGCTGACCAAGTGACACATCATGTCTCCGAGCACGCCGAGGCCGGCCTCGGCCTTGGCCGACCGCCAGGTCCACGGCAGCTCCGGATCGGCCTGGAAGTCCTCGTCGCACACGCCGCGAAAGAACAGCGGACGCCCGATGGCGCCGGAACCGACCAGCGCGCGCGCATGCTGGTACAATGGATTGCAAGTATAGGCGTAGCCGACGATGGTCTTGCCCGCGGCCTTGGCCGCGGCGGCGGCCATGCGGTCGGCCTCGTCCAGGGTCAGGGCCAGGGGTTTCTCACAATAGACGTGCTTCCCCGCCGCCAGCGCAGCCAGCGCCATCTCGCAATGGAGCTTGTTCGGGGTGGTGATGGAGACGACGTCGACCTCGGGGTCGTCCACCACGGCGCGCCAGTCATCGGTGGCCTTCTCGAAACCGCATCGCGCGGCGTGGTGCTCTGCGACGGCCGCCTGCCGGTCGCACACGGAGACCAGGCGCGGCGACAGCGGCGTGTCGAACACCGCCCGGACCGAACGGTAAGCGAGCGTATGGCACTTGCCCATGAAGCCCGTGCCGATCAGACCGACTCCGATAGTGCGCATGCATTGCCTCCGGCGCGTGGACGTTCAACCCGCGCGTTTCATGAGACGCGTTACAAACTTACGGTATTGGCCCGCGGCCCGCGCGGGTTCATCCGTTGCCATTGTAATGGATGGCCGCCGACGACCCAAGACGCCTAACGAGGGCAGTTCGAGGAGACCCTGGGGAACCATGCCGAACGCGGCAGCGAATTGGGGTTTCATGTTTCCAAGGACGACAATTCCGTCTATATTCGGTTTCCGAAAATTCAGGCTCCGAGCCGGAACAGACAACGGTGCCGACACGTCCACGTTCATCAAGACCATGAGTGTGCAAAAGCTCACCAGCGGGCAGACCGAGGCCGACGAGCTTCAGGACATGATGGCCGGCGGCCGGGATCTGGCGCAACTCGAAGGCTCGCTTGGCGACACCGTATGAAGCGGACCACCGCGTGAAACGGGTACTGGACGTCATTGCCATCGGCCGCTCGTCGGTGGACCTCTACGGCGCCCAGGTAGGCGGGCGCCTGGAGGACATGCGGTCGTTCCGCAAGTACATCGGCGGCTCGCCCACCAACACCGCCGCCGGCGCCGCGCGGCTGGGCCTGCGGTCCGCGGTGATCACGCGGGTCGGCGACGAGCACATGGGTCGCTTCATCCGCGAGCAACTGCGGGCCGAAGGCGTGGATGTCCGCGGCGTCATCACCGACCCGGAGCGGTTGACCGCACTGGTGCTGCTGGGCATCCGCGACCAGGAACGCTTCCCGCTGATCTTCTACCGCGAGAACTGCGCCGACATGGCGCTGTCGCCGGACGACATCGACCCGGACTTCATCGCCGAGGCCCGTTGCGTGCTGGCCTCCGGCACCCACCTGTCCCATCCGCGCACCGAGGCCGCCACCCTGCGGGCGCTGGACCTGGCACGCGCGTCGGGGGCGAAGACCGTCCTCGACCTCGACTACCGGCCCAACCTGTGGGGGCTTTCCGGACACGGCGACGGCGAGAACCGCTTCATCGAGTCGGCCGCGGTCACCGCCAAGCTGCAGAGTACCCTGGCGCGCTTCGACGTGATCGTGGGCACGGAGGAGGAGTTCCACGTCGCCGGCGGCACGTCCGACACCTTGGCGGCGCTGGCCCGGGTGCGCGACGTGTCGGACGCGACCCTGGTGTGCAAGCGCGGCGCCGCGGGCGCCAGCGCCTTCGAGGGGCCGATCCCCGCGAGCCTCGACGACGGGGTGAGCGGCCAGTCGTTCGCGGTGGAGGTGTTCAACGTGCTGGGCGCGGGCGACGGCTTCATGGCCGGGCTCCTCAAGGGCTGGCTCACAGGGGAGGACTGGTCCGGGACCCTGCGCATCGCCAACGCCTGCGGCGCGCTGGCGGTGTCCCGCCACGGCTGCACGCCGGCGTATCCCAGCGAGGTGGAACTGCGCGACTTCCTGGAGAACGGACCGTCAACCCCGGCCGTGCGCCACGACGCGCGCCTGGAGCAGATCCACTGGGCCACGAACCGGGCCAAGGCATGGCCCGTCATGCACGTGTTCGCCTTCGATCATCGCGCGCAGTTCGAGGACATGGCGCGGGATCACGATGCCGGGGCGAGGCACGGCGGCACCGGGCCGGAACACAGCGGCGCTGGCCCGGAGCACGGCAGCGCCGGTCTGGACCGCATCAGTGCCACGCCGGAGCGCCGCAACGCCGGCCGGGAGCGCATCGGCGCGTTCAAGCGCCTGTGCCTGGAGGCCGCGCTCCGGGTCGCGGACGGCCGCGACGGCTACGGCATCCTGTGCGACGGCCGCCTGGGCCGCGACGCGCTCTTTGCGGCGGTGGGCACCGGCCTGTGGATTGGGCGCCCGGTGGAGCGGCCCGGTTCGCGCCCGCTCAGGCTGGAGATCGGCGACGACTTCGGCTCCGCGCTGGCGGAATGGCCCGCCGAGCACGTGGTGAAGGCTCTCTGCTTCTACCACCCGGACGACCCGAAGGAGCTGCGCGCCGACCAGGAGTCTACCGTCAGACGGCTGGCCGAGGCCGCCCGCGCCAACGCGCTGGACTTCCTGCTGGAGATCATCCCGTCAAAGTTCGGACCCGTGGACGAGACAACCACGGCCGCCGTCATCGAGCGGTTCTACGCGGTGGGGGTCTTCCCCGACTGGTGGAAGCTGGAGCCCATGGTCTCGGACGCCGCCTGGCAAAGGGCCGGCGCCGCCATCGAGAGCAACGACCCGCACTGCCGCGGCATCGTGGTCCTGGGCCTGGACGCACCTTTCGATGAGTTGCAAGCAAGCTTCCAGGTGGCCGCCAGACACGAAATGGTGAAAGGGTTCGCCGTTGGGCGCACTATCTTCGGGAAGGTAGCACGTGCCTGGATGGCCGGAGGCATGGACGATGAGGAAGCGGTGGCGCGCATGGCTGAGAATTTCGCGAAGCTTTGTGAAGCCTGGGACGAAGCGCGAGCCCGCGGACGGTAACGGAATGGCAACGAGTTGCGCGAGGACGAACGACCCATGAGCACGATCCGACTGACGGCGGCGCAGGCGCTGGTGCGCTACCTGACCGCCCAGACCAACGAGGACGGCGAGCGCTTCGTGGCCGGGGTGTGGGCGATTTTCGGGCACGGCAACGTGGCCGGGCTGGGCGAGGCCCTGTACCGGGCCGGTGACGCGCTGCCCACGTGGCGCGGGCACAACGAGCAGGGCATGGCGCACGCGGCCATCGCCTTCGCCAAGGCCAGCAACCGCAAGCGCGCCATGGCGGTGACCTCCTCCATCGGCCCCGGCGCCACCAACATGGTCACGGCCGCGGCGGTGGCGCACGTGAACCGCCTGCCGGTGCTGTTCCTGCCCGGGGACGTGTTCGCCAACCGCCTGCCCGATCCCGTGCTGCAGCAGGTGGAGGATTTCGCGGACGGCACGGTCAGCGCCAACGACTGTTTCCGCCCGGTGAGCCGTTACTTCGACCGCATCACCCGTCCGGAGCAACTGCTCACCGCACTGCCGCGCGCCATGGCGACGCTCATCGACCCGGCCGCGTGCGGCCCGGTGACCCTCGCCCTGTGTCAGGACGTCCAGGCCGAAGCATATGACTATCCCGAAGCGTTCTTCGAGCCGAGGACCTGGATCATGCGCCGGCAACGGCCGGACGCGAGGGAGTTGGAGCGCGGCGCCCAGGCCTTGCGGGCCGCAAAGGCACCGTTGATCATCGCCGGTGGCGGCGTGCACTACTCGGATGCGTGCGAGACACTGGCCGCGTTCGCGGAGCGTCGCGGCATCCCGGTGGCCGAGACCCAGGCGGGCAAGTCGGCGTTGCCGTGGACGCACCCGTGCAGCGTGGGCGCCATCGGCGTCACCGGTGCCGAGAGCGCCAACGCGATCGCCCGGACCGCGGACCTGATCCTCGCGGTGGGAACCCGCCTCCAGGACTTCACCACCGGCTCCTGGAGCCTCTTCCAGAACCCGGACGCGCGGCTGCTGACCATCAACGCGGCGGCGTTCGACGCGACCAAGCACGGCGCCGTGGCCGTGGTGGGTGACGCGCGAACGACCTTGGAAGAATTGGACGAGGCCTTGGGAGACCGCGTCTTCGCCCCGCCGGGCGAGGGGCTCAAGGCCGACTGGGACCGCGCCGCCGAGGCCGTTACCGCGGCAGCCGGCGATGACGCCCTGCCTACGGACGCCCAGGTCATCGGCGCGGTGCAGCGGAACATGAGCGACAACGGCATCGTGGTGTGCGCCGCCGGCGGCCTGCCCGGCGAGCTGCACAAGCTGTGGCGCTCCCCCCGCCGCGGCGACTACCACCTGGAATACGGCTATTCGTGCATGGGCTACGAGATCGCCGGCGGACTGGGGGTCAAGATGGCCCGGCCCAACGCCGACGTGGTCGTGGTGGTGGGCGACGGGTCCTACATGATGCTGAACTCAGAGCTTGCCACCAGTGTCATGCTGGGTCTCAAGCTGACCGTCGTGGTGCTGGACAATCGGGGCTTCGGCTGCATCAACCGGCTACAACTGGCCACCGGAGGGGCCAGCTTCAACAACCTGCTGGACACCGCCCGGCACCAGACGCCGTCGGCCATCGATTTCGCCGCCCATGCCGCTTCCATGGGAGCCATCGCGACGCACGTGGACGGCATCGAGTCCCTTGAAGCCGCCCTGGCCGAAGCCCGCTCTGCGGAGCGGACTTCCGTGATCGTCATCGACACCGACGCGCGGGCCGGCACTCAGGCCGGGGGCCATTGGTGGGACGTGGCGGTCCCCGAGGTGTCGGACCGGGCCGAGGTGACGGCGGCGCGCGAGTCTTATGAGGCAGCGCTGAAGAAGCGCCGGTGACCGGGGGGCAACCAGCCAAGAGGCGGCCGGGACCCGGTGGCGATCGGCCGCTGCCCATCCCGCGAGTGACCCGATGAGGAAAACCGCGTGATCCGCTACGGCACCAACCCCATCGCTTGGTCCAACGACGACGACCGCAGCTTGGGGGGCGACATCTCGCTGGAGCGCTGCCTGAGCGACGCTGGCCGCATCGGCTTCGAGGGCATCGAGAAGGGGCACAAGTTTCCTTCCGCCGCGGCGACCCTGAAGGCGACCCTCGATCTCTACGGTCTGGCGTACGTGTCCGGGTGGCACTCGCTGAAGCTGCTCGAACGCTCCGTGGAGGAAGAGAAGGCGGCCATCCAGCCGCACCTCGACGTGTTGGCCGCCTTGGGGTGCACGGTCTGCATCGTGTGCGAGACCACCGGAGCGGTTCACGGCGTGGCTGACGCGCCGCTGAGCGATCGGCCGAAGCTCGCGGTGTCCGACTGGGCAGGCTTCTGCGCGGACGTCGAGGCCGTCGCCGAACACTGCGACCGCGCGGGAATCCGGTTGGCCTATCATCATCACATGGGTACGGTGGTGCAGACCATGGACGAGGTCGAGGCACTCATGGCGCACGCCGGACCGAACACCAAACTGCTTCTGGACACAGGCCACGCAACCTTCGCGGGCGCCGATCCGGTGGCGCTGGCGGAACGCTACATGGACCGGATCGTGCACATCCACGCCAAGAACGTCCGCCCCGCCGTCCGCGACCAGGCGCTTGCGGAAGGGCTGTCGTTCCTTCAGGCTGTCCGTCTCGGCGTATTCACGGTACCGGGCGACGACGAGGGCTGCGTGGACTTCCCCGCGGTGCTGCGCATCGCCGCGCGCCACCGCTACTCCGGCTGGCTCATCGCGGAAGCCGAACAGGACCCGGCGCAACGCGATCCGGTATACTACCAGACGTTGGCACTGAAGACGCTCCGCGCCATGGCGCGGGAAGCGGGGTTGGATCAGGGAAACCCCTAGCGACCCTCGGAAGGGAGAACCCATGAAGAGTCTGTTGCGAAAGCCGTCGGGGACGACGGGCAAGATCGTCGACATCACACCCGCGGACGCCGGATGGCGCTACGTCGGCTTCGCGGTCTACGCGCTAAAGGCCGGGGACACCGCCGGCGAGGACACCGGGGACCGCGAGGCCATCCTGGTGATGGTCGACGGCAAGGCGCGCCTGGCCACCCCCGAGTTAGACTTCGGCGTCCAGGGTAAGCGCATGAGCGTGTTCGAGCAGACCAGGCCGCACGCCGTCTATGTGCCCAACGACACGTCCTGGTCGGCGCGTGCGGAGACGGACTGCACCATCGCGGTGTGCTCGGCCCCGGGCTTCGGTGGGCATCCGGCCGCGGCCATCGACCCGGCCGGCATCCCGGTGCTGGAGCGCGGCAAGGGCGCCAACACGCGCTACGTGCATCCCATCGCCATGGACGACGCCGACATCGCCGACAGCCTGCTGATCACCGAAGTGTTCACGCCCCAGGGCAACTGGTCGAGCTACCCGCCGCACCGCCACGACAGCGACGAAGGCGCGGACATGACCTATCTCGAGGAGACCTACTATCACCGCATCAACCCGCCCCAGGGGTTCGGCTTCCAGCGGGTCTTCACCGAGGACGGGGAGCTGGACGAGACCATGGCCGTTTCCGACGGCGACACCGTGCTGGTGCCGCGCGGGCACCACCCGTGCGGCGCTCCCTACGGGTACGACATGTACTACCTGAACGTCATGGCCGGCCCGAGGCGGCAGTGGCGCTTCAAGAACCATCCGGACCACGACTGGATCTTCCAGCGGGACTCGAAGTGACGGATGTGACGGCGGATCCTGTCAGGCTGGGGCTCCTGGGAGCCGGGCGGATCGGTCAGACCCACGCCCGCTCCATCGCGGCCAACGAGGGCGCCAGGCTGGTGGCCGTGGCGGACCCGGTCGAAGCCGCGCTCGCGGCGGTGGTCCGCATGACCGGTGCGCGTGCGGTTTCGCCCGAAGCGCTGCTGAACGACCCCGCCATCGAAGGCGTCCTCATCGCCACGCCCACCGACCTCCACGCCGACCTCATCGAGCAAGCCGCCGATGCGGGCAAGGCCATCTTCTGCGAGAAGCCGCTCGATCTCGACCTGTCCCGCGCGCAACAGGGTGTAGCCGCGGCGACTCAGGCCGGCGTGCCGCTCATGACCGGCTTCAACCGCCGCTTCGATCCCTCGTTCCGGCGCCTGCGCCAGGAGATCGACGCGAGGCGCATCGGCGACGTGGAGCTGGTTCAGATCACCTCACGCGATCCCGCCCCACCTCCCCTCGCCTACATCGAACGCTCCGGCGGCCTCTTCCGCGACATGATGATCCACGACCTGGACATGGCGCGGTTCCTGGTGGGGGAGCCCATCGTCGAGGTCAGCGCCGCCGGCTCGGCCCTCGTTGACGGGGCCATCGCCGACGCCGGCGACGTCGACACCGCGGTCGCGGTTCTGCGTTCGTCGGGCGGCCGCCTGTGCGTCATCTCCAACTCCCGCCGCGCCGTGTACGGCTACGACCAGCGCATCGAGGTCCACGGCTCCGCCGGAATGCTCTCCGCGGGCAATCCCGTGGCCACCACGGTGACCCGTGCCGACGGCTCGGGCTTCGCCACCGACCCGCTGAACGATTTCTTCATGGAGCGTTACGCGGATGCGTACAGGCTGGAGATGGCCGCCTTCTGCGCCGTCGTCCGGGGCGCGGACGTACCCTACCCCAACGGCCACGACGGCCTCGCCGCCCTCGCCATCGCCGACGCCGCGTCCGAATCCCTGGCCACGGGCCGCACGGTTCCCCTCAAGCGGTTGGACAGTACCCCCTGAGCGGCACCCTCGACGGCGCCCCTCCGCTTCGCCGCGTGCGCGATCTCCTCCAACAACTTCGTAAAATCCGGCCTGCTCGTAGCCGCCCCCGCCAACGTGTATAAGGGAAGCCGGTGACGGTCCGCCTGGCAGCAGACCGTCGCACGAACCCGAACATTGGCCCCGAAGGGAGGAAGAACCATGCGCATCATGTTTCTCAACAAGGCGCCCAAGAACTCGGCAAAGTACGACGTGACCTCCGTGGAGAAGCTGCTCAACAGCTACGCGTCGGAAGGGACACGCGTGGAGGTGCATTTCCCGGACAACTTCGCGGGCTCGGCGGTCGAGGACGTGACCGGCAACCAGAAGATGCTGAACGGCCTGGATCACATGATGGAGACGCCCTCCTTGATCCGGAAGATCTGCTGGGCGGCGGAGAACGGCTTTGACGCCGTGATCCAGTCGAACACGTTCGATCCGGGCATCGACGGCGGCAGGCTGGTGGTCAAGATCCCGGTCATCGGCCCGTTGCGCACCACCGTGCACGCTGCGGCCGTGCTGGCGGACCGCATCGGGATCACGGTACCGCTGCCCTCGCACGTGCCCTACACCTGGCGGCTGCTGCGCACCATCGGGATGGACCACCTCGTCACGGACATCCGCGCGCTGGACATCTACGGCTCCGACATCAACGAGCGGCGCGCAGAGATCACCGAGACCACCATTGGGCTGATCCGGGATCTCGTGACGGAAACCGGTGCCCAGTGCGTCGTGCCGCTCGGCGGCGCCCTGATCCCCTACGTCGTCGATCCCGCCGCGCTGCAGGAAGGCGCCGGCGTGCCCGTGTTCAACACCAAGTCCGTGTCGATCCGCTTCGCCGAAATGTGCGTCGCCCTGGGCATGACCCACAGCCCGTTGACCTATCCGCGGGCGGAGCTGAGCTACAAGGATCTTGTGGCGGAGGTCTGACTTGGTTCGTCAGTCCTGAGCGGCACGTGTATTGGCGTCGCGAGGAGATTTTCATGAGTCGACTGGAACGTGCGGCCGCCATCCTCGAGGCCGCCGAGACGTGGAAACAGCGCTGTCTGCTTGACGGCGGTTCGGTGTTCACCGACGAACGGCTCTGGACGCGGGAATACTTCGGACAACTCCATACCCACTTCGTCGAACGCCCCGATACGGGAACGGATTCGTTCGAGGAGAGGCTGCAGCGCCAACTCGAACCCGCGCCCCCGGAGGCGAAGCGACTGTGGGCGGAAATGACATGGCTGTATTTCCTGATCGTCAGCGGAGTGAAAAGCGTAACGAAGCTCGACAAGATCAGGACGGTCTGGGAGTCGTCGGGAGCTACGCTGCCCGAAGATCACTGGGCATTGGGAAATGTCCTGGAAAGAGGGTTCGTTTATCCAGGCATGGCCTACCTGGGGCAACAATGGCGTCAGTTCAAATTCATCATCACCCTGATGCTCGACTGGAACTCACGCTCCCCGCGGGATCGGGAATCGCTGCTGAGTGATCCCTGGGTCTTCGCCGAGTGGGTCGATGGTCACATGGAAGGCCGCCAGCGGCCGTTCCGCCATGCTCTGTTGTTCCTGTTGTTCCCGGACGTATTCGAACCCATCGTCGCGCTAAGCGACAAGAAAGCCATCGTCGAGGCCCTTTACGACGAAGCCGGCGAGAAGCATGACGTTTCCAACATGGATCTCGTGGACCTCGACAAGGCAATGCAGGTGATCGTGAAACGGCTTCGAGACGAGCGTCCTGGTGAGGAAATACTATTTCACGTGTCACCATTGAAGGAGCGATGGAAGGCCGATCCGAAGCCGGTCAACGGCAACGGGTCGAAAGAGGACGGCGACGAGGCATGGTACCAAGCCCGTTTCGGCACTGCGGACGTATGGGTTATCGGAGCGGGCGAGGGTGCGCGCTTGTGGGGCGATTTCCAGGAACATGGGATCGCGGCCGTCGGATACGGCACACTCGGCGACCTTGGCGAATACGACTCCAAGGAAGCCATCCACCGAGCGTTGATCGAGGACGGCCAAGGGCAAAACCCAAGCAACCACTCACTCGCCGCGTGGGGGTTCGTCCACGAGGTGAAAGTCGGGGATATTCTTATCGCGAAGAAAGGACGGTCCGTCGTCCTCGGATGGGGAAAGGTCACCGGAGAGTACACTTACGAGTCCGAGCGAGCGGAGTATCGGAACCTGCGGAAAGTCGAGTGGCACCCCTGCTCTACACCGATCACCCTGAACGACTGGACCACCACCAAGACGCTGACTCGTCTCACCTCCAACAAACAGTGGTTGCGGGACACCTTCAGGTTGATGGACAACGATACGCAAGCGAATGGCAAGGGGGGCAGTAAAGATCCAGGACGCAGACCGAACCTGAACTTCGTGGATATGGGCATTCCGATCGGATCTCGGCTGGTTTCCGTGAAAACCGGCAAAGAAGCGATCGTCGCGTCGCAGAACAGGGTCACGTTTCTCGGCGAAGAGATGTCGCTTACGGCGGCCACAAGAAGGGCCGTCGGCCGGATGCATCCCTGCCCACAATGGACGTTCGCGGGACGGAACCTGAGCGAAATTTACGAAGAGACCTACGGGAAAAAGCCGAACCCGGAGCCACCCCCCGAACCCTACACCATCACTACCGCCCTCGCCGACCTGTTCGTCGAAGAGTCACAGATCCAGCGCATCCGCGACTCCATCGCCCGGCGCAAGAACCTGATCCTCCAGGGGCCGCCGGGGGTCGGCAAGACGTTCATCGCCAAGCGAATCGCGTGGTGCCTGATTGGGTACAAGGACTCGCGTTCCATCGAGATGGTGCAGTTCCATCAGTCCTATGCCTACGAGGACTTCGTGCAGGGTTGGCGGCCGACGGAGACGGGCGGCTTCACGCTGCGTAACGGGGTGTTCTTCGAGTTCTGCAAGCGCGCGGAACAGGAACCGGAGACGCCGTTCGTCTTCATCATCGACGAGATCAACCGAGGCAATCTGTCGAGGATTTTCGGTGAACTCCTCATGCTCATCGAAGCGGACAAGCGCGGCCCCCATCACGCAATTTCGCTCACGTACAGTACCGTCGGCGAACGGTTCAGCGTCCCGGACAACGTGCACATCCTGGGACTCATGAATACTGCGGACCGGTCCCTGGCCATCGTCGACTACGCCCTGCGCCGCCGGTTCGCATTCGAGACGCTTGAACCCGCGTATGGCACGAGACAGTTTCGGGACTATCTGCTCAAGGCTGACGTGGATCTATCGCTCGTGGACCGGATCGACCGGAACCTGTCGGCACTGAACGAACGCATCCTCGACGACAAGGATCTCGGCCCCGGGTTCCGGATTGGACACAGCTATTTCGTGCCCGATGACTCGACCGACGAGCAGTGGTACCAAGGGATCATCGACACTCAGATCGCACCCATGCTGCGCGAGTATTGGTTCGACCGACCCGAACAGGTGGACAGGATGGTCGAAGAGTTGCGCCGCTGATGGACCGGAAGATTCCCATCGCCAACATTTACTACCTCCTGTGCTACGCCTGGAGCCATGTCGAGGAGCGAGACGTGGTGCGGCTGGAGGAGTTGGATGGATTGGAAAGGGTCCACGACCTCCTGGGCAAGGTGGTGGCGGAAGGGACCTTCCGGCTGATACGGAGGGGCATCGACCGTGGGTATCGGGAGGTACGCGAGGACCTCGCCGGCATCCGCGGGAAGATCGCCGTGGGCGAGACAGCAACGCGGTCCCTGCGCGCCCGCGGACGGGTGACTTGTGACTTTGAGGAACTGTCGTATGACGTGTTGCACAACCGCATCCTGCGCTCCACGCTGCGCTCGCTGCTAAGGGTCCAGGACCTGAACTCGGAAGTGCGCGGGGAGATCCGGAACGCCTTCACCAAACTCGACGGGGTGAGCGTGGTGCGGTTGAACCGTCGATTGTTCCAGCAAGTACAACTCGACCGCAACCGCCGGTATTATCGGTTCCTGTTGTCCGTGTGCCGGCTCATCTACGAGCAGTTGCTGGTCGACGAACAGTCCGGAGAGGCGAGATTCACCGACTTCAGTGAAGATCGGATGGAAAAGCTGTACGAGGACTTCATCATCGAGTTCTATCGCCGGGAGCAGAAAGCCTACCGGGTGAACCATCGAGGACGCAGGATTGATTGGGTTTCTGAAGGTACGCCCGAGCACCATCACTCGAAGATCCCGGAGATGGAAGCCGACGTGATCCTTGAAGGACCGGACCGGCGGATCATCATGGATGCGAAATACTACCGTGAGGCTCTAAGGAGCCGATTTGGCGGGAAACCGAAACTGCAGTCGGATCATCTCTATCAGCTCCTCGCCTACCTGCGAAACCGCGAAGCCAACGAGAGTTCAGGGCCGAGGCATGAGGGGATACTACTATATCCGGTAGTGGACGTGCAGGTAACTGTGGATGTCCGCCTGGAGGGCTATTCGATCCGGGCTCGGAGCATCGACCTTGCCCGGGACTGGCGCCAAGTCCACGCTGACATGCTTGCCGTGATCGCATAGGGAATATGGGAGAGAGCCTCCGATAAACCCGGCGCGGTTCACTTCCCCCCAATGTGTCATACCCCGTGGACGCAGAGTCTATTTGTTGGAGTTGTCAAGCGGCCATGGAAGAGGCGTGAGAATGGGCTCCGTGACGATCGTCCCGACGGCTCGGGCCGCGTCGTTGATTCTCCCGATTGATATGTGTACCGGTATGCGGTACAGAAACCCATGATCCGAAGCTTTCGGCATCGAGGGCTCAGGCGGATGTATGAGCGCGGGGATGTGAGCGGGTGGGATCCGATCTGTCGGATCGTATCGCGCTGGCGTTGGCCGATCTCGACGACGCCCGCAAGCCTTCGGACCTCGATCTGCCCGGCTACCGGCTTCACCCACTGAAGGGCGATCTCAAAGGGTACTGGAGCATCTCGATTTCTGGGAACTGGCGAGTGACGTTTCGCATTGAGGACGGTGACGCTTACGACGTCGACCTGACCGACTACCACTAGTGGGAGGCATGAGCATGGCGATGATCGATCCTCCGCATCCCGGACGCAGCATCCGCGAGAACTGTCTTGAACCGCTCGGATTGACCGTGACTGAAGCAGCGCGGGTGCTGGGCGTCGCTCGTCATACCTTGTCCCGGGTTCTCAACGGCCACGCGGCAATCTCTCCGGAGATGGCGCTCCGGCTCGAGAAAGCAGGCTGGTCGAATGCCGAGTTCTGGTTGCGACGCCAGACTACCTATGACCTCGTGCAGGCACGCAAGGACCAGGACCGGATCCATGTGCAACGATACCGGCCGCAGCCTGCGGTGTGAGGCTTACGGCAACCGGTTCCTGCCAGTGAAGGGACAGAAACCGTATGACCGGCTAGTAGCTGTACTTCTCCACCTTCTCCCAGTCGATGCCGGCGCCGAAGCCCGGGGCGTCGGTGGGGAGGATGCCGCCGTCGCTGAAGTCGAAGTCGCCGACGAAGGTGTCGTCGCCCAGCTTCTGGAAGAAGTGGGTCTCGGTGGGCC
>JAPPNE010000025.1 GCA_028818775.1 Deltaproteobacteria bacterium
ACCCTGCGCCCTTCGGGGCTCAGGGTCCCACTCCACAGCCGTATTCTCGGGTAACCCGTAGGTCGGATTGGCGAAGCGTAATCCGACGACCCACCTGCGCCAGTGATCGACAAATTGTTGGTCGAATGATACAAAATGGGCGCATGCCCAAGATCACCGTCGACCTTGATAAGCGTCTGATCCAGGAGGCGCGCCGCGTGCTCGGAACATCTTCCGTCGAAGAGACCATCGACGCCGCGTTACGCGAAGTCCTGTCCAGCAACGCCCGACGGCAAGAAGTCAGGGTGCTTGCAGAAATGGGCGGACTGGACCTCACCAACAAAGAGGTCATGGCGAAAGCCTGGCGTTCGTGAGTTGATCCACCAAGGTCTAGGCCCGCGGACTTGATTTCATCCCTCACCTTTGGTAACGTACAAGTTACCAATGGTAAATGACCCAGATCAAAGAATACATCGATACAGACGGGCGCAGCCGTTACGCCGAATGGTTTCAAAGCCTTGACGCGCGCGCTGCCGCGAAAGCCGCCACCGCGTTGGTGCGGATGGAGCAGGGGAACTTCTCGAGTGTCAAAGGCGTCGGGAGCGGAATCTTCGAATACCGTATGGACTTCGGTCCGGGCTATCGGATCTACTTCGGGAAAGACGGAACAGAATGGGTCATCCTGCTTGGCGGCGGAACGAAACGCCGGCAACCGAGGGATATCGAAACCGCCCGAAAGCTATGGCGAGAGTACAAGAAGCGTAAAACACGGGAGGACTAGATGGTCCTGACACGAGATTTCAAGGAAACCATCCGGGACCGCGTTGAACGGGACCCTGCGTTTCGGGAGGCACTCCTCACCGAGGGAATCGAATGCCTTCTCGCTGGCGAGGTAGACACTGGTAAGGCCGTCCTGCGCGACTACATCAACGCAACCATCGGCTTTCAGGAACTCGGCGGACTTACCGACAAATCTCCCAAGAGCCTACTGCGCATGTTCGGCCCTGGAGGCAACCCGCAAGCCCGTAACATGTTCGAGATCATCGGCCAGCTCCAGAAACATGAAGGGGTACAGCTAACGGTACAAGCAACCAGATAGATGCCCGAGTCGAGCTCGCTGCCTACTTCGTTGCCGTCACTCAACACGCAGATCGATGGCGCGCGAGTCAGTCAGATCAGATTAGCTAGAATCTCCTCGTCGGCGGCAGTGAGGTCCACCGGCTTGCGGAACGGTTGCGGCCAGTCGATGCCGGTAGGCCAGTAGACCTCCACGGTGTTGCCGTCGGGGTCGGAGAAATAGATGCCGATGGCGTTGCCGTGGCTGTTGACGTGCTGGATGGCGATGCCGCGTTCCACGAAGTCGCGGTGGAAGGCCTTCAACTCGGCGAGGCTCTCGCACCGGAAGGATATCTGCGAGACCACCTGCCCGTCTTCCCGGCCGGGGCGCAACTGCAGCTCGTGGTGCTCCTGGTGGCGCTCCTGGGCGGTCATGAACACGGTGCCGGTTTCGCTCTCGTCGCTGACGGTCAGGCCCAGCACGTCGCGGTAGAAGGCCTTGGAGCGCTCGATGTCGTGGACCAGCAGGCCCACGTGGCCCAATGATGAGACCTTCGGCATGATGGGTTTCCTCCTGTCGGCTTCCCTCCGGGCTGCTTCCGTCAGCCGTTGTAGAACCGCTCGGCGTTGGCGTAGAGCACCTTGTGCTTCTGCGTGTCCGAGAGGTCCTCGCGGGCGCTCAGCTCGTCGATGTCGCCGTAGAACTCGCCCTTGTGGCGCTCGTGAGGGTAATCGGAGGCGAAGAGGATGCGGTCCTCTCCCACGAGCTGCAGTACGGTGGGCAGGGTCCTCTCCTCCACCTCGCAACTGAAGTAGACGTTGCCGTCGCGCACGTAGTCACTGGGGCGCTTGGTCAGCACCGGGCACCAGCGCCTTCGCCGCTCGTAGTTCTCGTCCATGCGGTCCATCATGTAGGGCACCCAGCCGGCGCCCGCTTCCAGGAAGGCGAAGCGCAGGTCGGGAAAACGCTCAAACACGCCCTCGGTCATCATGTCGGTGAACTGGATGAGCTGGGACAACGGGTGTTCCAGCGTGTGGGTCTTGAAGAGGTTGTCGGAGTTGTCGATGCCGATGCGCTGGCTCACGGCGCCGTGGATGGCCAGGCAGCAGCCGAGCCGCTGGGCTTCCTCGTAGAGGGGGTCGAAGTCGCGGTGGCCGTAATGCTTGCCGGCGGCCGTGACCGACGGCAGCATGGCGCCGGGCATGCCCAGCTCGGTCACCGCGGCGCGAAGCTCGGTCACGGCTTCCGGTATGTTCTGGGCCGGGATCAGCGCCACCGCGCGCAGGCGCTCGCTGGCCTGCATGAACTTCGCGTGCACCCAGCGGTTGTAGGCCCGTGCGATGGCCGCGGCATAGTCCCGGTCCTGGATCATGCCGCTGGCGAGGCCCACCGACGGATACAGATAGGAGGTCTCGATGCCGCAGCGGTCGAGAAACTCCACCCAGCGCTCGGCGTTCGGATCGTCCTCCTCGGTCAGACGCGAGAAGCCGCGGACGAAGCCGTCCACGCTCGGAAACAGCGAGTAGACGGTCCAGGGCAGTTGGTTGTAGGGCGGCTCGAAGAACTCCTTGATCTCCGCGGGATGCTCCATCACGTGGCCGTCCGCATCGACGGCGCGGTAGTTGCTCATCTTCCCTCGTCTCCTTCCCGTGAACGCTGCCGCCGCTTGGGGCTTCCGCCCATCCTATTACCCCGGCCGAACCTTGACAAGGTCCGGCTCATGTGGCCATGTAGGGGCGGGTTTCCGACCCGCCCTCATCGGACAGACTCCTGGTTCCCGCGGCCACCAAAGGAGGTTTCTTTCATGGCACCGCAGTACGCATCCAAGCTCATCTACGGCAACGAGGTATCGGACTGGCAGGAGCGTCTCAACACCGACCGCATGCGCCGGGAGCGGGCCGAGCGGGCCAAGCGGATCATGCGCGAGCACGGCATACCGGCGCTGCTGGAAGCCAACTCCGCGAACATCCGCTACCTCACCGGCCTCAAGGGGTTCAACTATCCCATGTGCCGCTACACGTTGTTCTTCGCCGACCACGACCCGGTGATGTACGAGCACAGCGGCCACTTCCACCAGATGCCGGACCAGGCGCCCTGGATCACCGAGTGGCGGCCGGCGCGTGCATGGCTGACCGCGGCCTGCGGCATCGAGGCGGCCAAGGACGAGGCCCGGCAGTTCGCCGCCGACATCCACGACGAGCTCAAGAGCCGCGGGCTCCTGAACGAGAAGATCGGCTTCAGCGCCTTCGACGGCATCGCCCGGGAGGCCCTCACCAACGCCGGCGTCAAGAACCTGGTGGACTTCAGCCTGGTGATGAAGGAGATCCGCAAGATCAAGACCGCCGACGAGATCGATTGCCTCAAGACCGCCGCCGCCATCGTGGAGGGCGTCTGGTACAGCATCTGGGAGAACGCCAAGCCGGGCGTCCGCGACACCCAGCTCTCGGGCGTCGCCACCAAGGCAGGCTACGACATGGGCGCGGAGTCGGCGCCGCCGGGAGGCTGGCGCTCCGGGCCCAGCACCTTCGACCGCGGCTTCCATCAGTCCAGCCGGCTGTTGCAAACGGGCGACCTCTTATACGGCTCGCTCTGCGGCCTCACCTACCAGGGCTACGCCACCTGCACCTACCGGACCTTCATCGTGGGCAGGAAGCCCAACGCCAAGGAACTGGACTGGTACAAGCGCGTCAAGGACAGCATCGACGGCGTCATCGACGCCATCAAGCCCGGCGCCACCACCGCCGATGCCGCCAAGCACTTCCCGCCGGCGTCGAGCTGGGGCTACGACGAGGAGTGCGAGGTGCTGGCCAGCGAGATCGGCCACGGTATCGGTCTCACCCAGGGAAGCACCAACTACGACATCCCGATCATCAACCGCCAGTGGTCGCTGAACTACCCGCAGGTGTTCGAGGAGGGCATGACCATCGCCATCGAGAGCCGAGAGGGCGAGACCCGCGTGGGCGGCGTGCGGCTGGAGAACATGGTGGTGGTGACCAAGGACGGCGCCGAGATCATGGACCACTTCCCGCGGGAGGAGATTCTGGTGGCGCCGCGCTAGATCGGAAACGCAAAGGAGGAGAGAACGATGGGTGATTCACTCCGCTATTACGTGGCGTTCAACGGCGGGCTCACCGTCTACGAGGACCACGGCGGTGGACTCGAGACGTGCGCCGAACATTTTCCCGGGCAGACCGTGGACGGCCTGGGGGCCTGCAGGACCCGGCCCGAGCGCGTTTTCGCCGCCGTGCCCTTCGACGGCGCTTACCGCACCGACGACGCGGGCAGGAGTTGGAAGAAGGTCCTCGACGGCGACACCCGCTGCTTCGCGGTGGACCCCCACGACGACCGCGTTGTCTATGCCGGCCTCGGTCCAGTGCAGCTCATGCGCAGCGAGGACGGCGGCGACACCTGGGAAAACCTGGAAAGCCTGCAGCAGATGCCCGAGGAGGTCCGGAACCAATGGTGCGTTCCGGGGCCGTACGTCGGCATTCAGTTCCCCCACGTCTGCAACATTTTGATCCATCCGGACGACCCGGACCTGCTCCTGTTGACGCTGGAACATGGCGGCGTCGTGCGCAGCGAGGACCGGGGCAAGACCTGGGAGGACGCCAGCAGCGGCATCGACTACCTCGACATGCACCACATCTACAACTACCCGGGAAGCAAGGACCGCTATTACGTGTCGTGCGCCCGGGGCTTCTTCCGCAGCGACGACCGCGGGCGGCAGTGGCGCCGGGTCGAGGACGGCATGCCGTGGGGCTACACCGAGAAGTACAGCTACACCCACGACTGGTTCTTCCTGCCGGGCGACACGCCGCGGATGATGGTGTGCGGCGGGCGCGGCTCCCCCGGGGTCTGGCGCGGCGAGAGCACCCATCCCCACGGGGTGATCATGCTGAGCGATGACGAAGGCGCGTCCTGGCGCACCGCCACCAACGGTCTGGCCGAGATGATGCCGTATATGCCGTGGACGCTGCAGCGCCACCCTGAAGATGCCAACACGGTGTTCGCCGCCATGGGAGACGGCTCGCGCGGCTTCGGCTTCGACCCCAAGGACCGGGGCCTTGGCGCCCTCTACGTCACCCGCGACCGCGGCGACTCCTGGGAACCGGTGCTGGCGGAGATTCCGTCCGTGCTCACCGCCTGCGTGACGGCGCAGTAGTTCACAAACTGCGTCGGACCGGGACGGACCGCTGGACGCCGTCCGTTCCCGGTCCGACCGACACCCGCTGAAACCGCCTACCCCGGACGTCCACGTCAACCCGGACTTACTCACATGAAGAAGCTTCAACTCAGCCTCGTCTCCGCCAGATACGAACGCATCGCCCCTCTCCTCGACGGCACCATCCCCGTGGAAGGTGTCGACTTGGTCTGGACCCACTCGAATCCGTCCGAGACCTTCTGGCGGCAGCTCAGGTTCGGCGAGTTCGAGGTCGCCGAGATGTCCATGTCCTCCCTGCTCATCGCCAAGTCGCGGGGGCACGACATGGTGGCCATCCCCGTGTTCCCGTCGCGCCGCTTCATGCACCTGGCGCTTTACGTCCACAAGGAGTCCGGCATCGAGCACGCGAGCGAACTGGCGGGCAAGCGCATCGGCGTGGGCGAGTACCAGCAGACCGCGGCGCTGTGGACCCGGGGCACCCTGGAGCACGACTTCGGCGTTTCCCAGTACGGCGTGGACTGGTACATGGAGCGTAGCGAGGAGTTGAGCCACGGCGGCGCCACCGGTTTTACCCCGCCGGAGGGAATCCGCTTCCACCGCATCCCCAAGGACAAGAGCCTGATCTCCATGCTGGTGGACCGGGAGCTCGATACGGCCATGATTCTGAGCGCCTTCCACGCCGAGCGCAACGTCATCGACCGCTCCACCCACAATCGCCGCGAGGGTGACGCCGAAGCCGTGCGGCCGCTGTTTCCGGACATGATGGCGGAGGGCCGGCGCTACGTGGAGGACCACGGCTTCGTGCCCATCAACCACTGCTACGTGATCCGCGGCGACGTGCACGAGAAGCACCCCTGGCTCGCCTTCAACCTCTACGCGGCCTTCGCCAAGGCCAAGGAGCACTGGCTGCAACAACTACCACAGGCCATTCCTTCGGACCTCTTCTTCGGTCCGCAGTACCTGGAGCAGACCCGCGCCGCCGTCGGCCGGGATCCCTTCCCCTACGGCATCCGGGACAACGCCGCCATGCTGGAGACCCTCATCGACTACTCGTTCGAGCAGAAGCTCACCTCGAGGAAGCTCGCGCTGGAGGAGGTCTTCGCGCCCAGCACGCTGGATCTGTAGGGCGCCCGGACACGGGCACACCGGAACGCGCGACTCACCGGCAGCGCAGGATCATCCCATGGAAACCGCCATCTTCGGCAATACCGGCGAGAGACTATCGCGCATCGGACTCGGCTGCTTCTCCATGTCGGGGGCGTACGGCGCGGCCGATGACGCGGAATCCATCGCTACGATCCAGCGGGCCATCGATCTCGGCGTCACGCTGCTGGATACTTCCGCCAGCTACGGCCAGGGGCACAACCACCGGCTCATCGGCCAAGCCCTCAAGGGCGGGAAGCGCGACAAGGTCTTCATCCACTCCAAGACCGGCACCATCCGCGCCAACGACGGCGCGTCGGTAGCCCAAGGCAGCGGCACGCCCGACCGGTTGCGCGAGATCTGCGAGACCAGCCTCGGGAATCTCGGCATCGAGACGCTGGATGCGTTCTGCCTGTCCCGCGTGGATCCCACCGTACCCATCGAAGAGTCGGTGGGCGCCATGGCCAGGCTGGTGGAGGACGGCAAGACACGCTTCATCAGCCTGTCTGAAGCCGCGCCCGGCACCCTGCGCCGAGCCATGAAGGTGCATCCACTGGTGTCGCTGCAGTACGAGTACTCACTGTGGACCCGGGACGTTGAAGGTGGGCACCTCCAAGCGTGCGACGAGCTGGGACTGGGGTTGATGGCCTACGCGCCGCTCGGATACGGCTTCCTGGCCGGGACGGTGGGCGGCCGCGGCGCGCTGGAGGACGGCGACACGCGCCACAAGTTCCCGCGCTTCTCGGACGAGAATGCCGCCGCCAACCGAGCGCGTGTGGCGGCCATCCGCAGGGTCGCCGGCACCCACGGGGCGACGCCGGCCCAGATCTGCATCGCCTGGGTGCTGGCGCAGGGCGGCAACGTGTTTCCCATCCCCGGCTGCAAGCGCCGCACCCACCTGGAGGAGAACCTCAAGGCCCTGGACGTCACACTCACGGCCGAGGACCTCGCCGCTCTGGACGCCGCGTTCCCGCCGGGCGCGGCCGCGGGCGACCGCTATCCGCCCGACGGCATGGCGCGGGTCAACCTATAGAACGATAACAACCGCGGCAACCGCCCGTCTCCCGAAAAGCCGCGGCCGGACACACTGTCAAGGGAAAAGGCTTGCCCCTCCCGCTTCTTCCCGGCACGGCAAGCCGCGAGTGCTACCAACTTAGGTGGCCGCTCAGCATGACGCCGTGGTTGGCGCCACCGCGCACCGGATTGCTGTGCATTCCTTCCAGGGTCATCGTGACCGACGACCCCATCTTGAACTGCCCGCCCAGACTCAGCCGCCGTGACCCTGCGCCGGAGAGCGACACGTCGCTGTAGGGCGTCAGCACCCCCCGGCCGCCCCACGAGGTGCCGAATCCATAGGCGATCCGCGCATGGACGCGCCCCGTTTGATCGTCGGCCGCCAGGCCGGTGACCCCGGTGTTCCACAACCGTTGCACGCCGCCCGCTGTCTGGCCCCAGGCCGGCCGCAGGCTCAGCGCAAACCCAAGACCCGCCTCGCCCGGGTCAAGCCGCACCAACCCGCTCACGCCCCACTCCTCGTAGTCGCCACTATGGGCGAACAGCATCCGGGCCCGGCCTTCCAGCGTCAGCCCCAATGCCGTGTCGGCAAAGCGCAGCCCGCCCCCGGTCTCGACGCTGCCGCCCGTGTCGCCGTCCCCGCCGTCGTAGCGCATGCCCACCTCGATGGACGGCGTGAACGTCGCCCCCGAGTCAAGCTTCCGCTCGTGCACCCCTTCCAACATCAGGCGCTGGCGGCTGACACTCAACGTCGTGCTCTCAAGAGTCCCGGAGCCGTCGATATCGGCCCACGAGAACGCGGTCTCGCCTTTCAGACGCAGGCTCGTGGTCCCGCCTCCGATCACCTCATCGCTGGATACTAGAGGTCCGTTCACCCCGGCCGCCACCATCCGCTGTGTCAGGTCGCTCGCCTGCGTGCCCCCCGAATCGTCGATCGCCACCTCGCCCCAGCCATACCCCACCGTGGCCCACAGGTTCATGCCCCCCGGGGACTGCCAGCCCACGTACGGGTTGACGCTGGTTACCGTGGTCTCGGACTCGCCCTTCGCCCGAGAGGCCGAGTAATCCACCGTTCCTCGCGCCCACGCCAACGACAGCCCCGCCAGCAAGTCGTCGCTCAGCCTGGTGTCGACCCCGAGGTTGGCGCTCAACACGTTGCCATCGTAGTCCATGGTCTCCGGCTTGCCGCCGGAGAAGTTGCGGTAGTCGCCGCCTCCCCAGAAAGCCAAGTTGCCCAGCAGGCCACCCGTGCCCATCGCGTTGAGCGGCAGGGTGAAGGACGAACCCGCGAGCAGACGGCCGAGGTCGAACGTGCCGTTCTGCAGCGCCCGCGCGTTCGTCAGGAGAACATCGGAGAACTTCGAGGTGCCGCCGAGGGTGAATCCCTTGGCCGCCTCGGTGTCGGCGGTCACCCGCTGGATACGGCGGGATACGGCATCAACCGTGCTGGCGGTCATGGCCCGCATGACCTGGGGCAGCACGGACTTGACGGCCGTGCTCTGGCGCGCGGCGACCACATTGGGTGAGCTCTGGTAAAATCCTGACCCGATGATGAAGTCTACGTCTCTTCCGCTTCCCGGGATTTGGCCGGAGAACTGGCGCGCGTAACCCACCTTGGGGATGTCGGCGCTGTCGGTGTCGTCAGTGGGATCGTCCAGGTAATACTCCACGAAGCCCCCTTCGGGGCTGTCTTTCGCCGCGTCGAGAACTTGCTGTAGAATAAGTTCCCCGGTCACGACGTCTCGTTGACGCGGTATCAGAGGCCGCAACTCGTATCTGTCCGGATTCGCTCCGTGAAACAGGATTACGTTGGTGGTGAGGTCCAGGACGTAGAGATATACGTTACCATGTCTCCAGGGCCCGTTCGGATCCCGCAGAGCGATCCTGGCTTTCGAGGAATCGGCGACGTTACCCGACGTTTGGAGTCGGAGCACGTACTCCCCCGCTTGCGTGACGAAGGCCTTCAAGGTCTTGCGGTCCACCACGTCCTGCGCCGTAGTGGCCGGGTCGCCATAATCGATTGATTCATCAACCAAGTGAGGGGTGTCGAGATCGAATCCGACGAGCTGCACGAACGGAACCCTGAAGTTGCCCGACAAATATACGGCGGCATAGCCGGAGGCACCGGGAAAGCCGGGTACGTCGAATGCGCCACCATTTCCGGATGCGGCTGCACGGAAGGCGGCCAGAGCGGTGACAGGGTCGGTCAGGACGGTCAGGTCGATTCCCAATGCCTGAAGAATCGCCAGATAAATCCCTTGGTTAAGTTGCCCACCCGACAATGCCATATTCTTTGCGTGAACGAACACCCTGCCGTCGACTGTCAGTGTCACAACGTAGGTAGCACCGGAATACCAAAAGCTCCCCTCCTGCCTGAGGAGACAACCGATGTACAACGATGCTTCCGTAGACACGTCTGTCCGTCCGAACTGATCTCTCGCGGCCAGCGCGAAGTCGTCCAGGAGGCCGGGATCGGCTGCCGCCCCTTGCGCCGTAGTGCTGGGTGCGAGCGCGTCGAAGTCGACGCCGGTCGGCGGGGAGCCACAAGGTTGCGCCCAGTCAGGCAACCCATCCGACTGCGCCAAGGCGGAACGGCCATCGGAAAAGACCCCGGCCAATGCGAACAGGCTGACAAAGAGAATCATGCATGCCTTGGTGAACAGTTTTCCGGTGTTCATTGGCGGTGCTCCTCGTTGGAATTCCCGAAATAGAAAGTTGCGCTCTCGCTATATCACAAGTTCCACTTCTGGCAACACAACCAGCCAGGAACCCACGCGGTGCATCAACGGTTGCCAGATGTGATAGCGCCACCGCGCTACCGGAACGCCGGCATGACTTCGTGCGCGAAGAGGCGCATGGACTTCTTCACTTCCTCGTGCGGGAGTCCGCCGAAGTTGAAGTTGTGGGTGAGGGTGTCGAAGTGGTAGTGGCGCGAGGCGTGCTTGATGATCTCGATGCACTGCTCCGGCGTGCCGTAGAGGTTGCGGCCGGTTTCCAGCATGCCCTTCCAGTCGTAGACGAAACCCGGTGGAGGCGGCGCCTTGCGCTGGATCCTTGAGATGGCCTCGTAGCGGTCGATGGCCTTCTCTCCGGTCTCCCGGGCGATCATGGCGTTCTCGTTGACGTAGGTGCGCAGGTGGTACTGGCAGTGGTAGTCCGCCGGGTCGCGGCCCGTTGCCGCCAAGCCCTCGCGCCAGGCCTGCACCCCCGCGCCCACCTTGTCGGGCGGATGGGGATGGCCGACGGTCATGATGTGGTAGCCGTTCCGCCCGGCCCACCCCAGTCCCTCCGGCGAGGTACCCGCCACCCAGGTGAGCGGCAGCGGCTGCTGCACGGGCCGGGGGTAGAGCGTGATCTCCTCGAACTTCCAGAACTCCCCTTCGTGGCTGAAGCGCTCCTGGGTCCACGCCTTGACGATGATGTCATGCGCCTCCTGGTAGCGCGCCCGTCCTTCCTCCTGCGGCGTCTCGAAGACGCGGTAGTCCAGCGCCGTATTGCCCAGCCCGATGCCGAACTCCAGCCGGCCGCCGGAAATGGCGTCCACCATGGCGTAATCCTCGGCCACCTGCAGCGGGTGACGCACGCTCAAGATGGCAATGCACGGACCCAGGCGGATGCGCGACGTACGGGTAGCGGCGGCCGCCAGCATCACCGCCGGATTGGCGACGAGGCCACCGTAACCCAGGAAGTGGTGCTCGTTGAACATGAAGCACTCGAACCCCAGCTCTTCGGCCAGCTCGATCTGCTCCAGCATCTGCCGGTAGTAGACCTCGTAGGGCGGGTCCAGGTCCGGAAAGTAGGTGGAGAGGATATTGACGTAGAATCGCATAGGCTTGGAGTCACAGCGCTACGCTCCGAACGCCGGCATCACCTTCTCGGCCAAAGCCTCCACGGTCTCCTCGTACACGCGTCGCGCGGGTGTCAGCATGACGCCGCCGACGCCGGCATCCGCCAACTCCTCCAGGCGCTCGATGCACTCCCTGGGGGTGCCGGCGATGGCGAAGCGGCGCACGAGATAGTCGGTGATCAACGCCGGGTCGGAGCGTTCTTCCATGGGCTTGGACTGGTCGAAGGCCCCCATGAACTTCCGGATGCTCTCCATCTCTTCCTCGGGCACGGTCTCAAGGGTGGACTGGAAGTTGTGGTGCGCCCGGTTGGCGAGGCGGCGGCGCACGATTTGGCGCGCCTCGTCGCCGTCGTCCTTGATGCACACCATGCCGCAGGCCAAGGTGGCGATCTCGTCGGGCGAGCGTCCGGCCTCGGCGGCGCCCTCGGCGATGCGCGTAAGCGCCCAGCTCACCGCGCGGGGCTCCACGCCACTCCCGAGGAAGACGCCGTCGGCCACCCGTCCCGCCAGCCGCAGGCCCTTGGGTCCCTCCATGGACAGGTACACGGGCGTCGGCAGCATGCGGTAGTTCACGCTCACGCGGTTGTTCGGGGTCACCAGCTCGCCGCCCTGGAGGACGTTGCGGATGGTGCGTACGCCCTCCTCGAACTCCTTCAGCCGGGTGGCCCTCCGGCCCATGGCATACACCGGGCCGTCGCCGGTGCCGAGGCCGAGCACCGCGCGGCCGTCGGAGATGTCGCTCAGGGTCGCGGCCGAGCCCGCCAAAACGGTGGGGTCCTGGTAGACCATGTTGGTGACGGCCGTGCCGAGCTTCAAACGATTCGTGGCCACCGCGCAACAGGCCAGGATCTGGAACGGTTCCGGGGTGCTGAGCTGGCTGCACCCGAGGTAGATGCCCTCGAAGCCGAGCTGCTCCGCGCGCACCACGCGCTCGCGGATCCGCGCCGCTTCCTTCAGGCCGCCGTTGGGACTGTGAAGACTGAACTGCATCTGCATGGATGACCCCTTCCGTTCGAGGCTGTACCTTGCGGATTCCGCCGCACTTTGAAATGCTTCGTCCGATTCCGTGGACGTCGCTGCACGTGCACCGCAGCATAACCGCTGGAAAGGACCGGTGCCAAACGGCGTCATCCGGGGCAAGGTGGGTGCAAGATCACTGTTCGGGGACCACCGGAGGACGATCGCGGGACTACGCAGGGTTTGGACGTCATCCCGCCGTCACGCCCCGCCGCGCAGGGCGGCGGCGGTGGCGGCCCGGGTTGCGGCGGTGTATCCGTTGGCCGTGACGGTCAGATGGTCCCGAAGAACGTCGTGGAACGCCGGCAACCTATGGAACGGCACGGCCGGATAGGCATGGTGCTCGACGTGGAAGGGCATGTTCCAGGCGATGAAGCGCACCGGCATCGTCGTCAGAGTCGTGCGCGTGTTATCCAGCATGTTGGGCACGTGCGGGCACCCGGTGTGCTCGGCCAGCAGGTAGATGCGCAGAAAAGGCTCGCCCAGAAGCACGGGCAAGAGCCACAACCACAACAGCACCGCGTTGCCGAAGAGGATCGAGACACCTGCCGCCACGACGTAGATCGCGAGGAACCACCGGGCTTCCCGCGCCACCTGGGCGCGGGCCGGTGGCGGAACGAAGGCGTCGCGGTTCAAGCCGGCGGCGTTGACGGCGAGCGTGCGCAACTGGCCGGTCCAATAGGGACCGCCAGCAAGATGCCAGGCGAGACCGGCCTTCGACCGCGGCAGCGGCCGAGCCAGCTCCGGGTCGCGGACCGGATCATGGGTGTAGCGGTGGTGGTCCATGTGGAAATGTTGAAACCAGACCGGCGGCAGCAGACGGACGACTCCGGCGCCCCAAGCCGCGGCCGCGTTGAGCCCGGCGCTGCGGAACGGCGTCTTGTGCACCGCCTCGTGCTGCAGGCAGAACAGGAAGACCAGCAGGATACCGTGAAGCGGCAGCAGGACCGGCCACCCAGGCGCCTCGAACGCGATGAGGGAACCGGTCACCCCGAGCGCCCCCAGATGGCCCGAGAGGTGGAGAAGGCCCTTGACATCGGAACGCTGCAGCAGGTCGAGCCGCTGCTCGCGGCTCAACCGTCCGACGAGTTCGTGATGATCCGGCACTTGGCGCGACGATTCGGCTACGGCCATCGATCCCTGCCCGATGCATCGGCCTTTCGGCGGCGATGCCCCCGATCCTGAATGGTTTCGTCTTGAACCTACCACGGAGGAAACGACCTTGGGAAATCTTTCATTGACCCTGGCCACCGGGCCGTACGACCGCGTCGAAGCCATCGCCAAGGGCGAGGTACGGCCCGAGGGCATCGACGTCACCTGCCTGCAGATCCAGTCGCCGCCGGAGATCTTCACCCGCATGATGAAGACCCGGGCCTTCGACCTGTGCGAGATGTCGCTGTCCACCTATCTCACCCGGCGCGCGCGCGGATCGTTCCCGTTCATCGCGCTGCCGGTGTTCCCGTCGCGGCTCTTCCGCCACGCGTACGTGTACGTCAACCGCGAACAGGGCATCACCGAACCCGCGGACATCAACGGCAAGCGCGTGGGCGTGCAGGAGTACGGCCAGACCGCGGCCGTGTGGATCCGTGGCATCCTGCAGCACCGGCACGGCGTCGACCTGTCCAGCATCCGCTGGGTCGAGGGCGGGGTCAACGCGCCGCGGCCGCCGGACGGCGAGGTGGACCTGAGGCCGTTGGGCGACCTGGATCTCGAGCCGGCCCCGGCGGACAAGTCCATCAACGACCTGCTGGCGGAGGGCGCCATCGCCGCGTATCTCGGTGCCCGGCAGCCGGATTCGCTGGGCAAGAATCCGGCCGTCGGCAGGCTTTTCCCGGACTACCGCCGGGCCGAACGGGAGTACTTCCAGGCCACCGGCATCTTTCCCATCATGCACACCATCGTCATGCGCGAGGAGCTTCATGAACGGCACCCGTGGATCGCCGAGAGCATGTTCAAGGCCTTCCAGGCGGCCAAGGCATGGGTGCTGAAGCACATGAGCTTCACCGGCGCCATGCTGTACATGGTCCCGTGGCTCAACGCCGAGGTGGACGAGATCCGGGAGCTTTTCGGCGGCGACCCCTACCCTTACGGGGTGGAGGCCAATCGGGCCAACCTTGAGACGTTCATGCAGTACCTCGTGGAGCAAGGGTTCGTGGCGGAGCCCAGGCCCGCCCTGGAGGACCTGTTCACGCCCATCGTGGGGTGGACGGAGTAGCTTGACACCATCGCAAGGGAAAGCGTAGAAGGGTTCCATCACTGCGAATTCTCGGGGAAATGTCCCGAAGTACATTGTCAGGAGGAGTCGTATCATGAGCCATACGTTGGAACAGTTCGCGGCAGAGTGTCATCGCATTCTCAAGGCGGAGCCCGGCCCCGAGGGGCGCGAGAAGGTGGTCGCGCTGGTCGCAGAGGTCTGCAAGGACGATGAATTCATTGCCGAGCACATCGAGGAGGAGCAGCCGGAGCGGAAGGTGATCTACGAGGACGAGGAACTCGGCTTCTGCATCCTCGCGCACCACAACAAGGGGGCCAAGGGCAGCAATCCCCACGACCATGGTCCGGCGTGGGCCATCTACGGCCAGGCCTCGGGCGAGACCGAGATGACCGACTGGGAGAAGATCGAGCCCGCAAGCGACGGGAAGAAGGGCAAGGCCCGCAAGCTGCGCACCTATACCCTCAAGCGCGGCATGGCCCACCTGTACAACGAAGGGGACCTCCACTCGCCCTGGCGCGCCGACACCACCAAGCTGATCCGCATCGAGGGCAGGAACATGGAGAAGGTGAAGCGCTACCCCTACGAGGCGATCTCATAACCGTATCGTCCGATACGGCACATCCATTCCGGGGAAGCGTTCCCCGGCAGCACACCGGAGGTGACCGATGCGTATGAAGTCCCTGACGAGAGTCTCGGTGCTGGCTCTGTTGCTCGCCGTCCCCCTGTGGACCATAACCGCCGCCACGCCGGCGGACGCCAAGGAGGTGGTGATCCGCGCCATCGCGGCGTGGCCGCTGAGCTGCAACTGCGACCTGATGTACAAGAAGTACATTGAGCGCGTAAACGAAAAGGGCAAGGGCGTGGTGCAGATCCGCCTCCTGGGCGGACCCGAGGTGGCCCCCGCATTCGAGCAGCTTCAGGCCCTGCGCACCGGCATCGCGGACATGACGCACTCGGCGGGCGCGTACTACGTGGGCGAGACCATTGAGGCCGCGGCCATGTACCTTATCGCGCCGACCAATCTGAAGCGCTACCTGGAGGCCTTGCGCAACAGCGGCGCCCTCGACATCATCAACGAAGCCTACGCCAAGAAGTCCTCCGTCCGCTTCGTCGGCATCACCGTGGGCGGCACCGGTTTCCGCTTCCTCATGGCCAAGCCCATCGACAGCCTGGACGGTCTCAAGGGCAAACGCATCCGGGCCTCCGGTGCCCAGGACGCCCGCGCCATCCAGTTTCTCGGAGGGTCGCCGCAGACCATCCCGGCCAACGAGCTCTACACGGCGCTCCAGCGCGGCGTCGTGGACGGCGCCTACCGAGCCCCCGACGATGCCTGGAGCTTCGGCGAACGGGACGTCTACAAGGCGATGATCGCCACGCCCATCCAACTCTCGCCGGGCGGCATCTATGTCGCAACGCGCGCTTGGGACAAGTGGCCGGATGCCGTGAAGACGTTGCTCACGGACACGTCCCGCGCGATGGAGGCGGAGGTGCTCAACTACTACCACCAGTCCGACCAGAACTCGATCAAGAAGCTGCAAGCCAACGGCATGAAGATCATCGAAGTGGACGACGCGGCGAAGAAGCGCCTTGCCGACGCCCGCAACGCCTACTGGGCGGATCTGCTCAAGCAATCGCCGGACTTCGGAGCGCGGCTCCAGAAGGCCCTGGCGCCCTACAACTGATCCGGGCGCACCGGACGTGAACGCGGCGGCCGCCGGTCCGTGTGATGCGACGGACCGGCGGCTGCCGCTCACGACTCACCCCATGTTGCAAAACCTGAGCCTCGCCTTCGACAAGGCGAACCGTGTGCTCAGTACCGTCTCTGCCGCCTTCGTGGTGGTGATGACGGTGTCCATTCTGTACGACGTCTTTGCCCGCCTCATCTTCCACGCGCCTACGATCTGGGTCATCGACATGAACGAATACCTGTTGGTGTACCTCACGTTCGTTCCGGCCGCCTGGATCCTCATGAACGACCATCACGTAAAGGTCGAGCTCCTGACCGTGCGTCTCGAACCGGCGAAGCAACGCCGGCTGCGGGTCGTAACGGACATCCTGGGACTGATCTACTGCGCGGTGCTGACGTGGCAGGCGTGGGCGGTGGCGTGGCACGCGTTCGAGAACGGCTACCGCTTCTCCACCGCCCTCAACTTCCCGAAGTTCCCGGTTCTGGTCATCATCCCCATCGGTGCCGCGTGGCTAGGTCTGGGCTTCGTATTCCGAATCCTTGCCGGGGAGCGTGGGCGCACCGACATCACACCCGGGGAAGGAGGCGTCTGATTTTCCTCGAGTGGTGGATCGTTCTGGTTATCATGTTCGGCGCCCTCATCGTGCTGATGGCGTCGGGCATCCCCATCGCGTTCGCGTTCGGCGTGCTGAACATCGTTTTCCTGTACGTGTTGGTAGGACCGGGAGCGCTCCAGGCGGTGGCCCTCAGCAGCTTCACGAGCGTCGGCACCTTCGCGTTCATCGCCCTGCCCCTGTTCGTGCTGATGGGCGAGCTGGTGCTCCATTCCGGGCTTGCCGCCCTCGCCATCACGTCCATCGGCAAGTGGCTCGGCAAGATGCCCGGCCGCCTCGCGGTGCTGGCGGTGCTGGCCGGCACGGCCTTTGGAGCGGGCAGCGGTTCGAGCATGGCCAGTTCCGCAACCCTGGGCACGATCCTGGTCCCGGAAATGCGCAAGCAGGGCTACGACACGGGCCTGGCCGTGGGCACCCTGGCCACCTCGGGCGGGCTTGCCGTGCTCATCCCGCCCAGCGCGCTCATGGTGATCTTCGGCGGCATCAGCCAGCTTTCGGTGGGCGACCTGCTCATCGGCGGCATCCTGCCGGGACTGCTGCTGGCGTCGCTGCTCTTCGGCTACATCGTCATCGCCTGCACCATCTGGCCGCAACTGGCCCCCGCGGTGGAAGTCGAGAAGGTGTCCTGGGGCGAGCGCATGGTCGCGCTCAAGTACTTCCTGCCGCTGGTGGTTCTCGTGCTGGTGGTGCTGGGGTCGATCTTCATGGGCATCGCCACCCCCAGCGAGTCCGCCGCCATGGGCGTGGCCGGGGCCTTCTGCCTGGGTCTGGCCTACCGGCGCCTGTCGTGGGCGATCCTGAAGGCGTCGCTGCTCGGGACCGTGGAGGTCTCCGGTTTCGCCCTCCTCATCGTCACCAGCGCCACCGCTTTCAGCCAGATCCTGGCGCACTCCGGCGCCGCCATGGGCCTCTCCACCTTTGCCACCGAACTGGCGGTGTCCCAGTGGATCATCATCGCCAGCATGCAGATCGTGATCCTCATCATGGGCGCGTTCATGGAGCCCATCTCCATCATGCTCATCACCGTGCCGATCTTCTTCCCGGTGATCCGCTCCCTCGGCCTCGACCCCCTGTGGTTCGCCATCGTCACCATGGTGAACATCGAGCTGTCCCTCATCACCCCGCCCTTCGGCATGAACCTCTTCGTCTTGAAGGGCGTCTCCCCGCCCGACGTCACACTCGGCGCCATCTATCGCGGCGTCGTCCCCTTCGTCCTCATCAACATCATCGCCCTCGCCCTGGTGATGATGTTCCCGCCGATCGCAATCTGGTTGCCGGGTTTGATGCGGTAGGGCTCTTCAGTTTGCTTCGCCGGGTTCCTTACGCCTATTATTGCGGTAGGTGGATAGGATGAACGCAAGTCTCGACATCCCAAGTGCACGGCTCGCTGAGTTCTGCCGTGCCAACGGCATCGTGAGCCTCGCCATCTTCGGCTCGGCATTACGCGATGATTTCGGACCTGGGAGTGACGTCGACCTGCTGGTCGAGTTTGCGCCCGGCCGCACGCCCGGTCTCCGTTTCGTAGACATCGCTGACGAGTTGTCCGACCTGTTCGGCAGGCCCGTAGACGTGGTAACGCGCTCAGCAGTAGAGCGAAGCCCGAACTTCATCCGGCGTAGAGCAATCCTCGAATCCGCCCAGGTTGTCTATGCGGGGTGATGACGCCTACCTGCTCGACATGCTGGTGGCGGCACGCAAGGCCGTCGCTTTCGCGGCGGAACTCACCTATCAGCGGTTCGCTCGCAGCGAGCTTCACCAGAACGCAATCCTCAAGACGTTAGAGGTGGTCGGCGAAGCCGCCTCACGGGTAAGTGAGGATTTCAAAACGGCACATCCAGAAATTCCTTGGCGCCAAATCGTCGGATTCCGCAACCGCATCGTCCACGTCTATTTCGAGATTGACCTCGGCATTGTCTGGCGCGTTGTACAGGACGATTTACCGGTGTTGATCTCACGACTAGAGATCTTTGTGCCGACGGGAACCGAATGACGATCCGACGAAAGGCAATTCTCGATTCTGCCAAGGTCGTCTATTGAGACGCGACGACGCCTGCTAGGCCGAAGCCAAAGCATCCATGTAACCGTCGCAACCAGAAAAGTACCCAAACGCACCGTCCATAACGTCCTTCAAAGTCTGTAAATCCACTCTATCCTGAATGACAGGAAGTGGGTTACCCTTGGTATCGCAAGGATAGCGGTGGGAGGATGAATCGCGATCTACTTTCGCGAATTGCGCGACAATACTCTCCACGACAGAATCGGTCTGCTCCGGATCATCTATGCCGAATTCATTGAGGACCTTTTTGAATTGACCCCAAAGTCTAGTGAGATCATGTGTGTTCCAGTCCGGCGGGCAACCGACGTGTACTCCATAAGTGTTGACGATGTACTTGAGCTGGAGTTCCAAGCAATGCCTGTAAAGGAACATGATAGGGAAAACGAGACAGTTGGCCTCACGCCAATCCTTGAGGCATCGATCGACCAAGGCCTCGGCCGCCCTTTTGTAACCTTCCATCATGAGGACGAACCGCGAAAAATCGTCTTCAGCAATCGAAGCGGTGATTCCTCCATAGTTTGCAAGAGGATCATCACCAGGTCGGGG
This sequence comes from Deltaproteobacteria bacterium, assembly GCA_028818775.1. NCBI lineage: Bacteria > Pseudomonadati > Myxococcota > Myxococcia > Deltaproteobacteria bacterium. Next base: position 19,338 of record JAPPNE010000025.1, read on the forward strand.
CCAGCGAAATTCCTGCTCCAAGATTCGCTCGAAGTTGATCTGGTCTCCCATAGATCGTTCGCCTTTCTCCTTTGTGAACACTATCGTGGGCTCGTATCCAGCTAACTTCTCCCCTCAACCTTCGGCAGCACCTCCTCCACCATCATCGCCATGGACTCCAGGATGCTGGCCTGGTCGAGGCCGGCGAAGTTCATGGAGAAGATGATGTAGTTGGTGCCGGTGTCGGCGATCTCCTCGATCTGCTCGAGGCAGCGGGCGGGGCCGCCGACCATGAGCATGCGGCCCTGGTCGAGCTCGTCGTAGCCGCGGGGGCGCACGGACTTGCGCGCCTCGTAGTAGCGGCTCATGGCGGGGCGGGCGCGGCGCCGGGCGGCGTCGTCGGATTCGGCCACGTGGGTGTGGATGGTCTGGCCGACGTCGAAGGCGGCGGGGTCGTGGCCGTTCTGGCTCAGGGTTTCCTTGTAGCCGCTCACCTTCCGTTTGACCTCGGCCATGTCCTTGCAGCTCGCGAAGGGGATGCCGAGGATGGGATAGCCGCGCTCGCCGGCCACTTGGTAAGAGCCCGGGCTCAGGGCGGCGAAGTACACCGGCGGCAACGGTCTCTGGACCGGCTGCACGTTCAGGGACACGTCGTCGATTTGGTGGAACCGTCCCTGGTAGGACACCCTGCCCTCGCGCCAGGCCATCTCGACGACTTCCAGGCTTTCCACCAGCAGGTCGCGGTTGTCCTCCTTGACGCCGAAGCCGACGAGTTCGGGCGGGGTGCCGCGCCCGACGCCGAAGTCGAGCCGGCCGCCGCTCAGCACGTCGATCATGGCGTATTCCTCGGCCGTCAGCACGGGGTCGCGGTAGGGCAGCAACGCCACCGCGACGCCCAGGCGGATAGTGTCGGTGCACGTGGCCGCGGCGGACATCATCACGGTGGGCGACGGGATGACGCCGTGGAAATCGAAGTGGTGCTCGCCGAACCAGAAGCACTCGTAGCCCAGGGACTCGCCGTAGCGGACCTGCTCCAGCATCCGCTCGTAGTAGGCCTTGAGGTCGAGCCGAAGCTCCGGGTCGTCGTCGCCGATGATGAAAAGACCGAATTTCATGGGGGCCTCTTTCGCTGCGGGTTTCGAGCGTCTACTATAGGAGGCCATGGAAATGAACGCTACACGGAGGGACGTCCTTTCCCTCGCCGCCGCCGGGCTGACAGCACTGGCGGCCGGCATGACCGGTTTCCTCCCCGTACGCCCCGCCCGGGCCGCAAATGAGACCCAGCTCGCCATCGCGCTGTTCACCAAGGGCGCGCTGCCGCTGGAAGGCGGGGTCCGCATCGAAGCGCCGGAGATTGCCGACAACGGCGGCGCGGTGCCTGTCCAGGTCTCGGCCGAGGGCGCGCGGCGCATCGCGTTGTTCGCGGACGGCAACCCGAGCCCCGGTGTCGTCGTGTTCACGTTCGGGAAGTGGGTCAAGACCGCGGCGTCGACACGTATCCGGCTGGCCGGGAGCCAGAAGCTGATCGCCGTGGCGGAAATGGCCGACGGCACGTTCCGCACGACTTCCCGCGCGATCAAGGTGACGGCGGGCGGTTGCTGATGACCCGACGATGGCGTGATTCGTAAGCTTGTTCGTGACGCAGCAAAGCAGGTGAACGGAATGCAGAAACCCAGGCCGCGGGTGAAGCTGCCGAAGTCGGTGTCCAAGGGTGTCCCCTTCACCGTCAGGACCCGCATCACCCATCCCATGCACACCGGGCTCCGCCACGGCCGCGACGGAAAGCCCATCCCCCGGCGGATCATCAACCGCTTCGTGGTACGCTACAACGGCGAGGAGGCGATCTCCGTCGACCTCGAACGCGCGGTGTCCGCCGACCCGTACTTCAGCTTCGAGATGGCTGTCCAGGAGTCGGGCGACATTGAATTCGAATGGGTCGATGACGACGGCTCAGTTTACCGCCTCGGCAGGCGGGTCGAGGTCAAGTCGTGACCTCCCCGCATCCCCGCACCGTATGACGCGCTTCACGAAACCCGCGGGTTTCGCGATGCTCGCGTTCGCTCTTCCCTTCCTTCTTCTCGCCACCGGAGCCCGGGCGGCGGACGCTGAGCGCGGCAAGGCGCTCTACCAGCAGTGCAAACGCTGCCACCAGGCCGGCCGCGGCGCGAAGCACCGCATCGGCCCGCACCTGAACGAACTGTTCGGCCGCCGCGCCGGTTCGCTCCCGGATTTCCGCTACTCTTCGGCCATGCGCAAGGCCGGGGCGGGTGGCCTGGTCTGGACCGAGGCGACGCTGGACGCATTCGTGGCCAACCCGCGAAAGACGGTGCCGCGGTCGCGCATGAGCTACGACGGCATGGCGGCGGCGGGCGACCGGGCGGATCTCGTGGCGTGGCTGCGCTCCCTTTCCGGCTCCCGGCTCCCGGCAGCGGAACCGACCATGACCGCCGCCGAATACGGGCTCGACCCACGCCTCCTCACGATTGCCGGAGACATCGAGTACGGCGCCTACCTCGGAAGCGAGTGCGTCACGTGCCACCATGCCGACGGAGCCCAGCAGGGCATTCCCTCCATTGTTGGTTGGCCGGTCGAGGACTTCGTGATAACTCTACAGGCGTACAAGCATGGCAAACGGCCGCATGAGGCCATGCAGACCATCGCCAAGCGTTTGTCAGACGAGGAGATCGCCTCGCTGGCCGCGTACTTTGCGAAGCCGGCGGACGGTCCTTAACGGAGGGGACCATGGCAAAGAAGAAAATTGAAAACCGCGGCATGAGCCGCCGGCGCTTCCTGGCGTCGACCGCCGCCACATCGGCGGCGTTGTGGGCATCTCCCATCCTCGGGCAGGGCCGCCCGCGGGTGGTGGTGATCGGCGGCGGCGCCGGCGGGGCCACGGCCGCGCGCTACATCGCCAAGGACTCGAAGGGCGCCATCGACGTGACGCTGGTGGAGCCCAGCCGGCACTATTACTCGTGTTTCTTCTCGAACCTCTACCTTGGAGGTTTCCGCACCTTCGCGTCCATCGGACACACCTACGGGACCCTGGCGTCGGCGTACGGAATCAACGTGGTCCACGACTGGGCCGTCTCCGTGGACCGCGACAAGAAGACGGTCGGGCTCGCCGGCGGCGGCCGCCTTGCCTACGACCGGCTGGTCCTGTCCCCCGGCATCGACTTCCGTGAGCGGTCGGTGCGCGGCTGGGACCTGTCGCAGCAGAACCGCATGCCCCACGCCTACAAGGCAGGCTCGCAGACGCAGCTTCTCAAGGCGCAGGTGGCGGCCATGCGGCAGGGCGGCGTCTATTGCATGGTGGCGCCGCCAAACCCGTTCCGCTGCCCACCGGGACCGTATGAACGGATCTCCATGGTCGCCCACACGCTGAAGCAGTCCAATCCGACGGCCAAGATCCTGATCGTCGATCCCAAGCCCAAGTTCTCCAAGCAGGGGCTCTTCGAAGAGGGCTGGCAGCGCCACTACCCGGGCATGATCGAGCGCGTCGGCCCCGACTTCGGCGGGGACAAGGTCGAGGTACGGCCCGGCTCCATGGAAGTGGTGATCGACGGCGAGGTCACCAAGGTGGACGTCTGCAACGTGATTCCGGCGCAGCAGGCGGGGCGCATCGCCGCGGTGGCCGGGGTCACCAACGACGCGGGCTGGGCGCCGGTGGTGCCGCATACGATGCAGAGCCGGGCGGACGAGAACATCCACGTGCTCGGCGACGCGTCCCAGCAGGGAGACATGCCCAAGTCCGGGTTCTCCGCCAACAGCCAGGCCAAGGTGTGCGCCATGGCGGTACGCGGCGCACTCACCGGCTCGAAGGTTTTCCCGGCGCGCTTCCGCAACACATGCTGGTCGCTGATCGCCACCGACGACGGCGTCAAGGTCGGCGCCAACTACCAGGCCACGGACGAAAAGATCGCCTCCACGGGTGGCTTCATTTCGAAGACCGGAGAGAGCGCCGAGGTGCGCAAGGCGACCTACGAGGAGTCGCTCGGCTGGTATGCGGCCTTTTCCAAGGACCTTTTCGGCTGATCCGCGCGGTATCGAGGGCCGGCGCGGACAGGCCGCTAGGACGCGGCCCGCGCCGGCCCTTCGTCAAGAAGCCTCCCCACGATCCTGGCCGACACCGCCATGGCTGCAAGTGCCAAAACCGCGGCGATGCTCCCGGTGGACACGCCCGACAATCCGGCCCCTACCGTGCACCCGCCCGCCAGGACCCCGCCCGTCCCCATCAACGCCGCGCCCGCCATGTAGCGGCCGGTCTGGCGCGCCCCTTCCAGGCTGGTCCAGCGGAACTCGCCCGCGCAAGCCGACGCCGCAATGCTGCCGGCGACCACGCCGGCGGCAAGGCCCGTTCCGAAGCCCGCGGGAACGGCGGTGGCCGCCATGGTCCAGAACAAGGTGTCGGCCACGGGCCCGGTGAAGCTCAGGGACTGGAGCGGCACGGGGTCGAAGTCGTCCAAGAGAACGAAACCGGTGCCGACCCAACCCAGCGGCACCAGCAGGCCGATCACGGCGCCCATCGCCAGGTGGCGCGGCGCGGCGCCGGAACGGAACGCCACGATGGCAGCGGCGAGCACCAGACCCCAAGCCCACACTGGGCCGCCAGGCAGGGCCGTCAACGCCACCCTGCCGCCGGGATCCAGGGTCAACCCCGCGAGCGCCGAGCGCAGCGGCGCCAGCACCCCCTTCATCATCGCGTAGGCGACCACCGCGAAAACCACCAGTACGAGGGCCGAGCGCAGGTTGCCGGAACCGGTGAGCACCGCGAGCCGGGAGGCGCAACCGCCGCTGAGCACCATGCCGGCGCCGAACAAGGCGCCGCCCACGAGGACCGCGACCACCGGAAGGTCCGGGGCCAGGAACCGGTGCGCGTCGAAGGAGATCAACCCCGCGACCGACGCCCCTTGGGTGCCGGCAATGGCCACGGCCAGCCCCATGGCCCAGACGCCCAGCGCCGGCAGGCATTCGCTCCATTCTCCCACCAGGCTGCGGCGCAGGCAGAAGCGGCTGCGCTGCGCCAGCACGCCGTAGACGGCGCCGAGCGCAAGGCCCAGCACCACCGACGCCTGAAGCGGCGTGAGAAGCTCGAATCCGTCCATGCCCTCCTCTTCCGTTCCGAGTTTCGAGGGTCTACTATGGACCTGAATCACGGCGCGCGGCAAGCCGGTTCCGGCGGCCGTACACGGCGCGCCTCCACCGCCAGAGAAGGGAGAACCCGATGAGCGACAACGTGGTCTCGACTCCGACCCAGGAACGGTGCGTCACCTCCTACGCCGCGCGTACCCAGTACAAGCCCGGCGTGGTCCATCCCGGCCACATCAAGGTCAAGGACGCCATCGACATTCATTGCCACGCCCACGCCGGCCAGCAGGACGCTCTGGACTTGGTGAAAAAGGCGTCCCGGGCCGAGATGAAGGGGATTCTCTTCAAGTCCATCGTCGGCAAGGCGGGGACGGCGGTCCGCGAGCTGCAGGCCAAGCTCGACGGCTGGGCCGCCGAAGAGGGCGCAACCCCGGTGGCACTGTTCGCGGGCTTCGTGTGCGGGCGGAACGACGACCCGGTGTCCGCGGAACTCGCCGAGAAGGCCATCGACGACGGCGTCGTCGCCCTGTGGCTGCCGGTGTTCAACCACGCCAACACCATGCACATCGTGGGCAGCCGGCGGGAGCTCATCGAGCACGACATGAACGCCCAGGGGTGGCTTGGTCCCCTGTCCTGGGAGAAGGCCCTGGAGCACGGCCGCTACAACCTTGACGAGTCGGGCGAGCTGAAGCCCGAGATCAAGGACATCATCCGCTTGTGCGTGGAGCGGGACGTGGCGCTATTCTTTGGCCACCCCACCCACAAGGAAATCTTCAAGATCGCCGAGGAGGCGCACCGGGTCGGGCTCCGGCGGCTGGTCATCGACCATCCCTACAGCCCCTTCCTCGACGTGTCCGTGGAGCAGATGAAGGAGTTGGCGCCGCTGGGGGTGCTGTTCAACTTCACCTTCGACGAGCTGTCGCCGCTCCTCGGGGTCGATCCCCAGATCATGTACAACACCATCCGCGAGGTGGGCGTCGAGCACTTCGCGCTGTCCAGTGACGCCGGTGAACCCCTGTTCCCGGACTCCGTGGAAGCCATGCGCCTTATCCGCGGCTACATGGAGGCCTTCGGCATGAACGAGGACGAGCTGTACACGCTCTGCACCCGCAACCCGGCGCGGATCGTGGGCATGGAGGTCGCCGGCTAGCTGCTGGACCGGACCGACCGGGAACGCAGGGGCGACCATGCGTCGCCCCTGCCTCACACCCTCCCTCCAATCCCCTCCCCCCACCCCTGGATTCCCGCTTTCGCGGGAATGACGGTTCGGGGGTTCGTGCCGCTTGCGCGGTTTTTCACCCTCCGGGGCTAAAGTTCAGCGAACACCTCTCGATTAGTATCCGTGAGGGCGTTGCGCTCCGTGAAACGGCGGCGCGTCGCCCGCGGAGCGCGGCACGTGCCGGACGCATGGCCGGCGCCGCGCTCATGATCTCATTTCGAGTCGGGAGGTTCCATGAACAGTTCAACTCCATCCGAGTCACCCCTCATCGGCATCGGTTTCCGTGTTCCCATCGCCAAGTGGACGCTGGCGAACCTGCATCGCTTCGACGTGCTGGAGGTCACGGTGGACCATTACATCAAGGGAGGCGAGTACGTGCGACGGGCCATCCGCAATCTGGTGGACCGGGTCCCCCTCGTGCTGCACGGCGTGGGGCTTTCCATCGGCACGGACGCGCCCCTGGACGAGGCCTATCTCGACGCGGTGGCCGAGACCATCGAGGACCTGAAGATTCCGTCCTACAGCGAGCACCTCGCATGGACCAAGGTTCCCGGCATCGACCTCGCCAACCTGCTGCCCGTGCCCAAGACCCGCGCCGCCGCGGACATGCTCATCCCCAAGATCGAACGTGTCCAGTCGCACTTGCCGGTCCCCTTCTCCATCGAGAACATCTCGTACGTCTTCGACTTCCCGGACGCGGAGATGAGCGACGCCGAATTCTTCAACCTGCTGTTCCGCGAGACGGGCGTGGGAATGCTGCTGGACGTCGAGAACCTGTTCGTCAACGCCTCGAACCACGCGGTCGACCCGCTGGCCTTTCTCGACCAATTGCCCGAGGGCGTGGTCACCGGGATGCACGCGGCCGGGGGACCTCTCGTCCACCGGCCCTACCTCGACGTCCCCTTCCAGGCCGACAACCACAGCCACCCGGTGCCGCAACAGGCACTGGACCTGCTGGAGTACGCCCTCGACCGGCAGCGACCCCAAACGGTGATCCTGGAGCGCGACAACGACTACGAGCAGGGTGACGAGCTTCTGGCGGACGTGACGCGCATCCGCCGGCAGGCGGCCAGGGCCGCCTCTGCAACGGAAGGGAGCGTGACCGATGTACCGGCTTATTGACAGGCAGACCCATCTGCTGCGGCATCTGACCAGCCCAGCCCTCATCTTCGGAACGTCCGAACTCGATTCCGCGGCCCGGGACCCCGAGCTCCGGGGCATGGACGTGGGACGGCTCCGGTTGGAGGCGGAGTTCTCCTACAACAAGCGCATGACGCGCATCCGCCAGACGTTCGAGCGCACCGCCACGCTTCTGGGACATGGGTTCTCGGCCCTCACCCGCGACTATGCCGCAGCGTGCCCGCCGCTGACCTATGAGCGCTACCCGGACGCCGAACGCTTCTTCGAACGGTTCCTCGCGCCCGGCGTCCACGAACAGCCGCGGCCTCTCTGGACCGCGGACGTAGCCGCCATCGAGCTGGCACTGGCGCGGGCACGGACCCTGCGCCCCGCGGCCATGGAGACCGAAGCGTTGGCGGCGCGTCCGCAAGCACCCGGATTCTGGTACCGCGCGCATCCATGCGCGGGCCTTGTGAGGTGCCGCTACGATGTTCGTGCGCTGTTCGAGCCCGCCCGATCCCGCGAGCCGGTCACGGAACGCACGGTACACATGGTCGTGCTCGCGACCCGTGGACGGCGGCGTCCCAAGGTCCTGGAGCTGGCGCCGGAGGCCTTCGCGCTCCTGGAAGGCTCCCGCGAATGGCGTCCACTGGAGCCCGCTGGAGCCCGGACGGACGAGGACGAGGATCGCAGGGACCTGATCAAGCAGCTTGCTGCGCAAGGTCTCGCGCTGGTGAGCGTCGATGATACCCGCGACCCGGCACAAGCTTGAGAACCGCGGTCCGGCCGGTGGGCGCGCCCGGCGTGCGGGAGCTCCCGACCGGCCGAATCCGCACGCGGCGAACGCCGGCGACCCGGTAGAGGTCCCGCCGAAGCCCGTCGAAATGGAAGACGCGGAGTTCTCGCTCGCGTCGGTCGCGAAGCACGTATTTCGCAACAAGGCCGTATTCGGACCGTTGGTGGCGGCGTCCTTCTTCGTCAACCTCCTGGGCTACATCTACCCCTTCGCTTTCCTGATCATCATCGACAAGGTCCTGTCCAACCGGGGCGCCGCCACCCTCGACGTCATCATCGTGAGCCTGCTCTTCTTCCTGCTGTTCGAAGCCGTACTGCGCGCGGCGCGCCACCGTGCGCTGCGCGGGGCCGTGCGGGACATGGACCGTACCCTGCTGTCGCGGCTCGTTCGGCACTCGTTGGAACTTCCGGCCTCCTTCTACCTTCGCAACACCCCGGTGGAGACCCTCTCCCGCATCGAGGAACTGCAGCAACTGCGCCGGTTTCTCACCAACGCCGTGGTGTTCGTGTTCGTCGACATCCTCTTCGTGCTCGCCTTCCTGGCGCTGATGCTGCATTTCAGCCTGACGTTGTCGATGATCATCCTGGCCTCCCTTCCGCTCTACATCGCTCCGGCCTTCGTGGTGATGCCTACGCTACGGCGATGGAGCCGCCAGACCCGCGGCAGCCGGCGGGAAAGCAACGAGGCGGTGCTCGACACCTTCACCGGCATCGAGACCGTCAAGGGCATGAACGAGGTGAAAGCCCAGGAGGAGTTTCTCGTCGACCGGGTGGACGCGGCGGTGGCGTCGGAGGAGGACACGCAAGACCTGCGTGAATCCACGACCCAGTACAACCAGTTCGTGAACCGCTTCGCCACCGCCGGCCTGCTCTGGTTCGGCGCCTCCATGGTGTTGGACGGCCAGCTCACCCTGGGGCAGCTCGTGGCGGTCAACCTCGTCAACATGCGCTTTTCCCAGCCCATGATGCGCCTGTGCCTGTTCGCGTATGACTTCGGCCGGTCACGGGGCCTGGTGAAGGAACTGGGCACCGTGCTGAACGAGGAGACGGAGCACCAGGGGGGCCACCTGGTGCGGCTGCCCGCGTTCAACGGGGGCATTCGTTTCGAAGACGTCCGCTTCCGCTATCCGGACACCGACCGGAACGCGCTCGACGGGGTGACCTTCGAGGTCGCGCCCGGCGAAACCGTGGGCATCGCGGGGCCGTCGGGCTCGGGCAAGAGCACGGTCAGCCGCCTGGTTCAGAGACTCTACCTCGCCAACGAGGGGCGTGTGCTCCTGGACGGTGTGGACGCGGCCATCATCGACCCGGCCTGGCTGCGCGGCCACATCGGCGCGGTGGAGCAGGACTATCCGATCTTCCGGCGCAGCATCGCCGACAACATCGCGCTGGGGCCGGGAGAGCGCCAGATGCCGCGTGTGACCGCGGCGGCCAGGGCGGCATGTGCCCACGAGGTCATCACCCGCCTGCCCAAGGGTTACGCCACCCGCATCGGCGCCCGCGGGAGCCTTCTCTCGGGCGGTGAACGGCAGCGGTTGGCGCTGGCCCGCGCGCTGTTCCATGCGCGCACGCTGCTCATTCTGGACGAAGCCACCAGCGCGCTGGACAAGCAGGACGAGCTGCGCATCCAGCAGAACCTGCGGGCGCTGGCGGAGGGACGCTCGGTCATCGTCATCGCTCACCGGTTGTCCGCTCTGCGCCACGTGGACCGGGTCCTCTGTCTGGACCAAGGGAAGATCACCGAGCAGGGAACGCCCGCGGAACTGGCCCGCGGCAACGGTTACTTCGCCGACATGGTGCGCCGGGAAACGGAGATGGTGCGGGTCCTGGCCGGGCAGGGCTCGGCGGCGGTCGCCGCGCCGGGAGAATGAATGGAGAAGTCATGGACCTGGGCATCAGGGGCCGGAACGCACTGGTCTTCGGAGGATCTCGCGGCATCGGCCGCGCCGTTGCCGGAGTGCTGGCATCCGAGGGCGCGAACGTGGCGGTGTGCGCGCGCAAGGAATGGGCGGCGCGACGGGTCGCGGCCGAGGCCACGGAACAAGGCGTCAAGGCATTGGGCTACCCGCTGGAGGCGTGGGACGAAGCGTCGGCCGGCACTCAAGTGGAGCGGATCGCGCACGACTTCGGCGCCATCGACATCCTGTTCGGCATTGTCCGGCACACCTTGCGGGACGATGGACGGGGCAACCCGGGAGCGCCCCGTTGGAGCGCCAGGCTAGACGACGGATTCCTGCGTTTCCGGGCGCTCACGGAGGCCCTGCTTCCCGGCATGCGCCGCCGCCGTTGGGGGCGCGTCCTGTGGATGGTTCCATGGCCGGAGACCCGTAGCCGCGCCGAGGAGAGTGTCCGCGCCGCCACCGCCGGCGCGCTCACGGCTTGGCTGCATTGCGTCGCCGCGGAAGCCGCCCAGGACAATGTAACCCTCAACGTCCTGAAGCCACCGCCCTTCTGGCGGCGTCCGGCGGACACCGGTCGAATGCGGCCCGAGTCGGATCCGGCGCCGGGTGGAGTGGGTGCACCGCTCGCAGGGACGGGTCCCGAGGACAGGCATCTACCTCCGGCGAGTGAATTCCTCTCGGCCGAGGAGGTGGCCGCGGTGGCGGCCTTCCTCCTCAGCGGCCTTGCGCGGGGCGTGTGCGGCAGGACCCTGGAGATGGGCGCCGCCACGGCGGTGCGGCGGCGTCCGAACGAGGCCGGGGTGTGACGGAACGCCGGGTCAGTAGCCCTGCTCCAGCACCCAGTTGGCGATCTCCAGCCGGCGCGCGAACCAGACGTCGGTGAAGCCCTTGGCGTACTTGATGAACTCGTCGATGATCCTGGTGCGGTAGGGCACGCCGGAGACGAACGGATGCAGGTTGAACGCGAAGAACTTCGGCGCACCCTGCTCGCCCTCCCAGTAGAGGTAGTCGAACTGGTCCTTCATGATCTGGAGCAGGTCCCGGGGCGTGCGCCCGCCGCCGTAGGTGGAGTAGTCGTTGCACCCCGGCACGTTGTAGGGCACCACGGCGACCTTGCGGCCGCCGGCCTCGACCGTGTACGGGATGTCCGAGTTGAGCGGGTCGGCCCACCACACGAAGCCGGCCTCCGCCACCAGCTCCAGGGTGTTGTCCGTGGAGGCGTGACCGGGCGACAGATAGCCGGTGGGCGGCGCGCCGAGCACGTTCTTGAACGCGGCGACGGTGTCCTGGATGGACTTCCGCTCTTCCTCCCGCGTGTACATGAACGCGTACTCGTGCTCGTAGCACTCCGAGGAGAACTCGTGCCCCTGGGCCTGGAACTCCTTGCACTCGTCGGGGAACTGCTCCACCTTCTTGCCGTTCATGAGGAAGGTGACCTTGAGGTTGTGGCGCTCGAACATGTCCATGATGCGCCAGATGCCCACCCGGTCGCCGTACTCGCGCTCGGTGACCGCGGCCATGTTCTGCTTGAAGACGGCGTTCTCCGGGGGCAGCGGATGACTGACCCGCTGGAGCGAGCCCCGGGTAGCGTAGTTGTCGGGCCACACCTCCCACGGGATGATGAAAGTGACGCAAATCTTGGCGTTGTCCGGCCACTTGATGGGGCGCGGTCTGGGCATGGTGAATTCTCCTCTCGTGTCATGTCGCTGAAGTTCCGTGCGCGGAGCTGCGAAGCAAACGCGGCTCCCAATATAGCCAGCAGGGATTCGTCGGGCAAACTACCGTGAAGACCTTGGAGTTTATCTACATCTGTTCAAAAACTGTTGATTTTCATGGCAACAGCGGCCAAAGTCACCGCAAGGAGAACGATCATGGCGGACGGAGCGGAGGAACGCATCACCCGGCTGGAGACGGCCTTTGAATCAACTCTGCCGCACTTGGCCACAAAGGCGGATATATCCCGGCTGGAGACGCACTTCGAATCGACTCTGCTGGCCACAAAGACGGATATCGCCCGGCTGGAGGCGGCCTTCGAGTCGACTCTGCCGTACCTGGCCACAAAGGCGGACATCGCCAAACTAGAAAGCAAGATGGCATTGGGGGGCGTTTCCATACTTGCGGCCCTTCTCGCCATCATCGCGAAACTGTTCACGTAGGCCAGGGACAGACCCGTATACTTCATGAAACGGCGCACGACCGTGAAGTGCTTTCGCCGCCGAGGTCCGGTCCTGGCGCTCCTCGCTTCGGCGATCATGGCCGCTTTCGGTGCGCCTTCCCCTTCCCCGGCCCAGCCACTCACATCCGACCAAGCGGCCTATCGGTCCTTCGTGCGGGAGTTCCGCTCGGTGGCGCTGCGGCGCGGCATCCCGGAAGCGCTCTACGACCGCGCGTTTCGCGGCCTCACCCCGGACCCGGAAGTCATCGAGAAGAACAACCGGCAACCGGAGTTCGTGCTGCCGGCGTCACAGTACGTGACCCTGGTGGTCAGCGATACGCGTGTGAACGACGGTCGCGCCAAGCTGTCGGAGCTTGCCGCCGACCTGAAACGAATGGAGCGGCGGTACGGGGTGGAACGCTACGTGCTGGCCGCCATCTGGGGACTGGAGACGCTGTACGGCAAGCTGCGCGGCAAACGCAACGTCATCCGCTCGCTCTCCACCCTGGCCTACAAGGGACGCCGGGCGAAGTTCGGACGCAACCAGTTGCTGGCGGCCCTCGACATCCTCAAGGCGGGCGACATCACCGTTGAACGCATGACCGGCTCGTGGGCTGGCGCCATGGGCCACATGCAGTTCATCCCGACGAGCTACAAGGCGTACGCGGTGGACTTCACCGGCGACGGCCGGCGCGACATCTGGAACAACCCGCGGGACGCGCTGGCATCCGCCGCCAACTACCTGCGCGGCAACGGGTGGGTTCCGGGCAGGCCTTGGGGCCACAGGGTGGTCCTTCCAGAAGGGTTCGACGCCGGGCTGGCCGGCAGGAAGGGAGAGCGGACCATCCGGCAATGGCGGGAACTGGGACTCCGGCGCGCCGGCGGCGGCGCGTTCCCGCATCCTGAGGAGCGGGCGTTCCTCGACCTTCCGGCGGGAGTCCGGGGACCCGCCTTCCTGCTGCGCGCGAATTTCCGCGCGATCATGCGTTACAACCCGGCACACAAGTACGCGCTGGCGGTGGGGCACCTCTCCGACCGGTTGCGCGGCGACGAAACCGCCCTCGCCTGGCCCGACGGCATCGGCCCCATCGCGGAACCGGAGCGCAAGGAGCTGCAACGCCTGCTGGCCGCGCGGGGATACGACATCGGCGAGATCGACGGGATCATCGGCCCGAAGACGCGCGCGGCCATAAGGGATTACCAGGCGAAGAAGGGGCGGCGCGTGGACGGGTTTCCGCGGCGGAAGATTTTGGAGTTGCTGCGCTCGGAGAACAAGACAGGACAATAGGAATTCAAAGGCCAGGGTTGCGCCCCTGCGTTGCGTGTCCTATCGTCGGCAGGGCGTGACGCGAACGCGGGATCCTGCGGGCGCGCTCACATGGCCGAACGCGCGAACAACTGGAGATTGCAATGCCGCTAGCGACGCTGGATGGAGTGGACATCTACTACGAGAGGGAGGGCGCGGGAGAGCCGGTGCTGTTTGTCCCCGCCTCCTGGTGGCCGCTGGATCCCTGGAAGCTCCAGGTGGTGCCGGCCCTGAGCCGGCGCTGGGAGACCATCATCATGGACTGCCGCGGAACCGGTCGCAGCAGCCAACCCGACGACGGCTACACCGTCACGCAGTTCGCCGAGGACTGCGCCGCGCTCCTGGCCCATCTCGGCATCACCCGCTGCCACGTGGTGGGGTTCGCCATCGGCGGCCAGATACTTCAGGCCCTGGCCATCGCCCGCCCGGACCTGGTGGCCACGCTCACCATGACAGCCACCGGCCCTGGCTCCCGCAACCTGTCGGGCGCGCCGCGAGAGGTTTCCCCGGAAACCCACGCCCAGATTCGGGAAATGGGGTTCGAGCAGTACATCAAATCCCACGTGGACAATGACGGGATGGCGTTCAACCCGACCTTCTATCACGCCAACCGCGCGGCGGCCGCCGCGCTCGCGGACGCTTTGTGGTCCGGCCAGTCCACCGTGGAGATGTTCCGCCGTCATGAGCGCGCGCGCCTCACCTGGGACGCCCTGGCAGCGGCCCCGGATGTGAAGGTGTCCACCCTGGTGCTGTGCGGCGAGGACGACAAGGTGGAACGGCAGGGCAGCACGCCGGTGGACACGGCCCGGCGGCTCGGGCAGGCGATCCCCGGAGCGGAGTTGGCGCTCATACCGGGCGTGCGCCACATGACCTTCTGGGACGGCACCGGCGCCATCGACGCGCTAGAGGACTTCCTGGCGCGTCATCCGATCGGATAGGCGGCTACCCTTCCGGAGGCCCTCATGCTCCAGGTCAAGGAACTGCAAAAGATCTTCAGGGTCGGCGGCAACGAGGTGGCGGCCCTCGGCGGCGTCACGCAAAGGGTCGAGGAGGGCGAGTTCTTCGTGCTGCTGGGACCCAGCGGTTCGGGCAAGACGACGCTGTTGCGCTGCGTGGCCGGGCTGGAGACGCCCGACGGCGGCGAGATCGAAATTGACGGCGCCACGGTCTTCTCCACGAGCCAAGGCATCTCCGCGCCCCCCGAGGACCGGAAGATCGGCATGGTCTTCCAGTCCTACGCCATCTGGCCTCACATGACCGTCTTCCAGAACGTGGCGTTGCCGCTCACGCGCGGACGCAAGAAGATCGACAAGTCCCTGGTACGGCAACGCGTCCACGAGTCGCTGAAGCTGGTGCAACTGGAGGACTACGCGGAGCGGCCGTCGCCGCTCCTGAGCGGGGGACAGCAACAGCGGGTGGCGCTGGCCCGCGCCCTGGCCGTGAACCCGAAGCTGCTGCTCATGGACGAGCCCTTGAGCAACCTCGACGCGCGCCTGCGGGAAGAAATGCGGGTGCAGATCCGCGAACTCGCCAAGCGCCTCAACATCACCGTGCTGTACGTCACCCACGATCAGGTGGAGGCCATGGTGGTGGCGGACCGCATCGCGGTCATGAGCCTGGGCGCCATCGTGTCCGTAGGCTCGCCGGAAGAGCTCTACGAGGGACCGGCCAACCGGGTGGTGGCCGAGTTCTTCGGCTCCATCAACTGGCTGGACGGCGAGACCAGGGCCGAGGGCGCGGTGGAGACGCTGTTGGGCACGCTCAAGACCCCGCACACGGCCCGGCCGGGCCTCACCGGAACCCTGGGCATACGCCCGGAGGATCTGGAGATTAGCTCCGCCCCCACCGGGCGGGACAACGAGTTCCTCGGGGAGTTGGTGTCGCGCACGTACCTCGGCGACCTGTTCGTTCACGAGGTGCGCGTGGCCGGGACCGTGCTGCAGGTGAAGACCATGGACAAGGCGCCCGTCAGCGACAAGGTCTACGTCACCCTGCCGAAGGACCGCCTCAAGTTCTTTCCCCAGTCAACGCAGGGTTGAAGGCGCGAACAACTCGTCCACGCTCAACCGGCGGGTGGTCACCGCCTGCTCCGACGCGTACAGCAGCATGGTGTCCAGGGCGTGGCGTTGCGCTTCCACCGAGTACGGGAACGGGTCCCGTCCCAGCACACTCTCGTCTGCCTCGATGGCTTCGCCGTACCACGCCAGGTAGGAGCGCCGCGGATCGCGCATGTATTCGAGACCGCGAACCTTCGCTTCTTCGAAAGCCCGAAGCAGGGTTTCGGCCACCCAGGGATGCCGCCCGAGGACTTCGTCCTTGATGACCACGGTATGGCGCAGGGGATAGATTCCCGTGCGCCGGTAGTAGTCCGCTTCCACCTCCCGGTAGTCGGGCCAGAGCCGGCGCCCCACGCTCTTGCCGGCGCGGAACGCCGACCCGATGGTAGGCAGCATGTAGGCGTCGATCTCGCCGGCCTCCAGCATCTCGGTGACGCGACGGCCGGCGGGAGCCTGCTCGACGTGCAACCAATCCGGCGGCTCCCACGGCGACACCTGCTCGTCCGCGTTGGTGACCCAATGCATCTCGCCGGGAGCAACGCCGTGCTCGTGCTTGAGCACTCCGCGCATCCACACGGCGATGGGATTGAAGTGGGCCTGGAGCCCGATGCGCTTGCCGCGCAGGTCCTCGGGACGTTCGATGCCGGCCCCGGAGTGCACCACCACCGCGCCGTGACAGAACTTCACGTGGGGAAACACCGGAATCGCCGTCACCGGCACGCCGCGGCTCTTCCACCCCAGGAAGACCCCCATCTGCAATTCGCACACGTCGAACTCGAGACTGCGCGTGAAGCGCGCGTGGCGTTCGGGAGAAGCCAAGGGGATCACTTCCAGGTCGATCCCGGGGGTGGCCACCTTGCCTTCGATGAGGAAGCGCGTGCGGTCGTAATCGCCGCAGGAGAGCGTCAAGCGCAGGTTCGCCATGGCGGACACATACACCAGGGACCGGCCCCTCACAAGACACGCCCGTCCACGCGCACGGGGGCGGCAGACGCGGTCCGAGACGCGGTTGACGGTCGCCGGCCGTTGTTGATAGTGACACCTCTGACAACCAAGAAAGGCGCCTGTTTATGGGTAATCAGTTCTTCGAATTCATGACGCACTGGGATTCGCCCCGGCCCATCTGGTTCAAGCGGGACGAGGACGAGTTGATCGGCACGCAGCGGAGCGGCGGTCGCCCCATGCCGCGCATCAAGCCGTTCGACCTGGTGAACGGGACCACGAACCGGCCGGGCGTGAAGCCGCCGGTGCTGTGGGAGGGGCAGGACGGCGTGATCGAGGCCCATGTACTCGACGGTCCGGAGCCGGTCTTCCACCGCCCGGCGGACTACGACGTGCTCGTGTTCCAGTTCACCGGGAACGGCGCGGCGGAGACAGAGTTCGGCGAGTTCCATTTGTCGCCGGGCCACTCGATGCACGTGCCCGCGGGGGTGTCGTACCGGATGATCGGGGCGCCGGGCTGCCGCCAACTAGTGGTCAAGGCGCACAAGCCGGTGCGCACGACCCTCGACCCCGAGAACCCGCTGACGCGGACGGAGTTCCGCGCCCGCGCGGCCGGGGAGCCGCCGGAACCGCACGCCGTCGCCATCCCGCCGCGCAAGGGCCGGATTCTCGAAGTCACGGATTTCTGGGACCCCGCACTGGAGCCCATCGTCATCGAGCGCGACCACGCCGGCCTCGTGGGCTGCGTCACCTTCGAGCGCGGCAAGAGCCGAGAGGTCACGGTGATGCGCGTGTTCGACTACTTCACCGGAATGACCGGCAAGGGGGGCGGGCCGGGCCCGCAGCAGTACGAGAGCGAGGATTTCCGCACGGACACCTACAACACCATAGGACAACAGAACGGCTTCCACCGGGGCATGGACGACGACGAGATCTGGTTCCAGTTCCGCGGGCACGCCACCAACGATACCGAATGGGGCGTCCACGAGCTGGATCCGGGAGAGATGGGCTATGTGCCCCGGGGCATCGCCCACCGGATCACGGGGGGCGAGGGCTTCCTCCGCTACGTCTTCTATTTCCGGCACCCCATGCACCCCCAGGCGGATTCCTCGGGTCCGCGGGAAGGCACGGCGTTCGAGGTGGAGGCGGTCTCCTTCGAGGAGTTGCCCGCCTTGGCGGAAGCCAAGGCCAGGGAGGCGGCGAACCCGAGACGCGGTTGACAGGTACTCCAAGGGGCCTATAATCCGCTTCCAAAGACGGCGGACGGGGTCCAGGAACTCCGCGAATCGAAAGAACGAAACCATGGCTGAAACCGAACTGATTCCTTCCCTCTCCCTTGCCGAACGGGACCGCCGGCACACGCTTGTACGGGAGAAGATGGCCGCGGCGGGGCTGGACGTGTTGCTGCTGCCGGCCAACACCAGCCGCTGGGAGCAGGTCATGGCGGACTCCCGCTACGTGACGGGCATCGGCGGGTTCGCCACGGAGGTGTTCACGGTCTTCCCCGCCGAAGGGCCGCTGACCGCGTACGTGTTCAATCGCGCGAATTGGTGGAAGCGGGTGCAGGACTGGGTCGAGGACGTGAGGGACGGACGCAACCGCTGGGCCGAGGACGCGGTGTCGCGGCTGCGGGAACTGGGCTTCAAGAACGGCCGCCTGGGCATCTCCGGCCTCTCCGGCCTGATCCGCACACCGGACGGCATCGTTGCCCACACCACGGTGGAGGCGTTGCGGCAGGCGTTTCCCGGCGCCGAGCTTGTGAACGCCACGAGCCTCTTGCAGGAGGTCCGCGCCGTCAAGAGCGCCGAGGAGATCGGCTGCATGGAGCGTTCCATGGAGATCATCGAACGCATGATCGACGCCATGACCGAAGGGGCGCGGGAGGGCGTGTCCGAAAAGGAACTCTACGCGGACATGGCCCACGTGATGCTGCGCAACGGCGGCGAGCTGCCGACGCTCTTCTTCCTGGGCTCGGGACCCGGGCAGAACCAGAGCTCCTTCGTCCCCACCAACCGGGTCATCCGGCGCGGCGACCGCATCGTCAACGAGATCGAGGCCAAGTACGCCGGCTACGCCGCGCAGGCGGTGCGTCCGATGCTTCTGGGCGAGCCCGACGCGACGTTCCGGGAGCTGATGGACATTTCCTGCGCGTGCTTCCACGCGATCCTCGGCGCCATGAAGCCGGGGGTCACGTTCGGGACTCTGTTCGACACGTACATGAAGACGGTGGAGGAACACGGCGACGGCAAGTACATGTGGAGCCACCCGATGATGCACGCCCGCGGATTGGGTGACGACGGACCCGCCCTCATGGGCGACGCCGATGTGGAACGGTTCCAGAAGATCCAGCTCGCCGCCGGCATGGTGTTCATCCTGAAACCGCGCATCCGCATGGCCGAGGGCAAGGACCACACGAGCATCGGCGACACCGTGGTGGTGACCGAGGACGGCGCCCGCCGGCTGGGTTCCAGCAAGCTCGATCTGATCACCGTGTCCTAGCGGCCTTTTTCCGCACCGCACGAGTCTCATGGAATTCGGCCTGCTGCTGCACACCCGGGATCTCATCCGGAACGAGGGGGCGGCCTCCTTCGATACGCTCTGGGAACAGGCGGAGCAGGCCGAGGAAGCCGGGTACGACCACATCTGGCTGGGCGACAGCGTCACGATCCTCAACCGCGCGCGGGGCGATGCTCTCACCACCATGGCCGCCCTGGCGTGCAAGACCGAGCGCGTACGGCTCGGTGCCGTGCCCTTCCTGGGGGCGCTGCGCAACCCCGTGCTCCTGGCCCATACCCTGGCCACGGTGGACGTCATCTCCCAGGGGCGCGTGATCCTGGCCGTGAGCGTGGGGCCGACGCGCGACTACATTCAACGCCAGTTCGAGGCGTGCGGCGTGCCCGCGGGCGAGAAGGCGGGCCGGCTGAGTGAGACCATCACGCTCATGCGGCGGCTCTGGACGGAGGAGTCCTTCGCCTACGAGGGCAAGTACTTCCGCTTCGAGGAGATCGGCGTCTTGCCCAAGCCGGTGCAACAACCCGGCATCCCCATCTGGATCGCGGCCGACCGGAACGAGACCGGTTTCAAGCGCGTGGGCCGGCTCGGGGACGGGTGGGTGACCTTGGTCTCGTCCCTGGACGATTTCCGCGAGAACCGCGGCAAGATCGAGCAATACGCGGCCGCCTGCGGCCGGCCCGGCGCCGTGGGCGCATCCGCCCTCTACGCGACGCTGCGCATGGACCGGGACGGCGATGCCGCCCGTACCGACGGCTGGGCGTGGATGGAGGCGTTCTTCCGCCAGCCCCGGGCCAGGCTCGAATACCACCTGACCATCTTCGGAACACCCGACGAGTGCGCCGAGCGGCTGCGTGGATACGCCCGGGCCGGGCTCACGGCGCTGATCATCCGCGTCGCCTCCGACGACCCGGCGGAACAGACACGGCTGATCTTCGAGGAGTTGCGCCCGCGGCTCGCATGAGGAACGGATGACGAGCGTATCCGCGACACAGGTCACTGGAGGCAGCGGCATCTCATGACGGTCCTGCTCAAAAGCTCCGAGGTAGCGGACCTCGTGGACCTCAAGACCGCCATGGCGGTTCTCGAAGAGACCTACGTCGACCAGGCCAACGGGCAGGTCAAGGCCATCCCGCCCTTGCGCCTCATGGACCGCGGCATTCGCCTGGTGGCGGGGGGCCTCGGCGGACCCGACCGGGTAGGGGTCCGTCTCAGTCCCACCGGCGGGGACGCCGTGGCGCTCATCTACGAGATGAGCTCGGGAAAACTCCTCTCGCTCATGAACTACCCCTTCAGCGACCTCCGCATCGCCGCCACCGTGGGTCTGGCGCTGGACCGGCTCGCCCCGCCCGATAGCAGGTCGGCGGCGCTCATCGGCAGCGGCCGCCTCGCTCCTTCCCTGCTCCAGGCGGCCACCGGGCTGCGGCCCATCGAGCGCGTGCGCGTCTACAGCCGCAGCGCGGAACGGCGCGAAGCGTTCGCGCGCCGGGCTTCGAACGACTTCGGCATCGACGTGGCGGCGGTCTCCGACCCGGGCGAGGCCCTCGCCGACGCGGACATCGTGCTCGTGAGCACCAACTCCCCGGAGCCGGCCCTGCGCGGCGCATGGCTGCGGCCGGGGCAGCCCGTATTCGGCTGCGGCCGTCCCAACGAATTCGACGACGACACCTATCTCGGCGCGGCGCTGATCGTGGTGTCGAGCAAGACCCACGAGCTGGGCTACTACGACACTCAACTCGACCAGCCGCTCATCCGGCTCTCGAGGGAGGGACGAATCGCCTGGGACGACGTCGTGGAACTGGGTCAACTGGTGACCCGTGAGGGTCCGCCACCTGGCCTGAACGACGGCATCGCGGTTTTCAGGGAGTCTCAGGGAGGGTACAGTGACGTGGCGTTGGCGAGCTTCG
>JAPPNE010000026.1 GCA_028818775.1 Deltaproteobacteria bacterium
AGACGTCGTCCGGTCCGCGGGTGATGAGACCGTCCACGTCCTCCTTCTTGAGGCCGGCGTCCTCGATGGCGTTCTTGGCCGCCACCGCGAAGAGGCCGATGGGCCCCATCTCGGGCACCTTGCCCAGGGGGCTCTGTCCGACGCCGACGATGGCGTACTTGCCGCTCAGGTTCGTGCTCATGACTTTCCTCCTGTCTCCCTGCCCTTCCCCACTTGGTTTCCCGTGGCCTACCGGCCTTTCCACACCGCGGGGCGCTTCTCGGCGAAGGCGCGGGAACCTTCCTTCTGGTCCTCGGTGGTGGAGAGCGCCAGGCCCATCTCGCTCTCGAGCTTCAGGCCCTGCTCCAGCGGGAGCTGCATTCCCTTGGTGATGGCCTCCTTGATGGCGATGACCGACAGCGGTGCGCCCAGGCAGATCTTGCGGGCGATCTCACGCGCCACGTCCATGTAGCTGTCCACCGGCGCCACCTTGTTCACCAGGCCGATGCGGAACGCCTCGTGGGCGTCCACGGCCTCGCCGGTGAGCGACAGCTCCAGCGCCTTGGCCATGCCGACGAGCCGCGGCAGGCGCTGGGTGCCGCCGCCTCCGCCGAGCCGGCCGCGGCGCACCTCGAACATGCCGAGCTTGGCGTCCTCGGCGGCCACGCGGATGTCGCAGGCCAGCGCCAGTTCCAGGCCGCCGCCCACGGCGTAGCCGCGGATGGCGGCGATGGTGGGCTTTTCCATCGCGGCCACCACCATGTTCTGGCCCTGATTGCCCGCCCGATTGCGCGCCCGGCGCTTATCGAAGAACGTGGAGTCGTCCACTTCCCGCGCCCGCTCCTTCAAGTCGAGCCCCGTGGAGAAGGCGCGCTCCCCCGCGCCGGTGATGATGCACGCCCACACGTCGGGGTCCGCCGATACCCGGCCGCACGCGTCGTGCAACTCGTCCCGCGCCTTGTAGCTGATGGCGTTCATCGACTCGGGGCGGTTGATGGTGATGGTGGCCACGTGGTCGGTCACGTCATAGAGAATGTTGTCGTAGCTCATTCGGACTCCTTGCATGCGGCCCGGCCTGATGCGCCCGCGGGCGGTGAGACACCGAGGGCTACCGCCGGTCTCCGGCGTCGGACACCGTGATGAGCGCGTCCGCCACCGCCAGTCCCCTCCCCGCGGGGCGCACCATCACGGGGTTCATCTCCACGGCGGTGAAGCGGCTGGCGTTGTGGGCGACGAAGTCGCCGAAACGCACCACGCACTGCACCAGCGCGTCCACGTCCCGCGGCCTGCCGCCGCGTATGCCGCGAAAGAGGGCGGCGCCGCGCAGCTCGGTGATCATCGCGCGCACGTCCTCTTCGTCCACCGGGGCGAGCCGGAAGGCGGCATCCTTGAACACCTCGACGTAGACGCCGCCCAGGCCGAGCATCACCAGCGGACCGAACTGCGGATCGTCCACCATGCCGACGATGACCTCCAGGCCGTCGGTCACCATTTCCTGCACCAGCACGCCGTCGATGCGCGCCTCCGGGTTCGCCGCCTTGACGTTCCGGATTACACGGAGATAGGCCGCCTCCACCTCCTCCACGCTCGCGGCTCCCAGATGGACCCCGCCGGCGTCCGACTTGTGAGGCACCTCCGGCGACTGGACCTTGAGTGCCACCGGCAGGCCGAGGCGCGCGGCGGTGTCCACCGCCTGCTCGGGGGTCTCGGCGAGGGCCTCCCGCGTCATGACGATGCCGGTACCGGCCAGTATCCGCTTGCTTTCGTATTCGGTCAGCGCGCCGCCGCGCTCCGGCGCCTGGAAATCCACCGATGCCGCCGGCGTCCGCGAACCCTCCCCCCGGCGCCGGTACGCCGCGTAGTCCACGAGCCGGCGCACCGCTTTCATGCCGCCGGCCACGTCCTCCAGGATGGGCACGCCGGTGTCGGCGGAGAACGTCCGGTAGTCGCCGGTGAGGCTGTTGGAGGCCAAGGACAGCACGAACAGAGGCTTCGCGGAGCCCTTGGCGCACGTCACCACTTGGTCGAGGAGCTTCTGCTGGCCCGGCCCGGTGGTCCGCTTGGCGCTCAGCGCCAGTCCCACGAGGTCGATGCCGTCATCGTCCAGGAGCGTATCGAGCACCGTCGTGAGGTTGTCTCCCCGCTCGATGCGCGGCATCCCGACGGTGTCGATGGGGTTGCTGAAGGGCCGGTCTTCCACTCCGAGGATCTCCTGGAGCCTTTCGTTGAGGGCCTCGGACAAGGGCGGACACTGTAGCCCCGCGGCGGCGTTCACGTCGCTGATGAGCGCCGTGGCTCCGCCCGAGATGGTGAGGAACACGACGTTGCCGCCCGCCGGCAGGCGCGCGTGGAGGAACAGGCCGGCGGTCTCCACCAGCTCGTCGATGGTCTCCACCGGGGCCACCCCGGTCTCGCGGAACAGGGCCGCGTAGGCCTCCTGGCGCCCGGCCAAGGTGCCGGTGTGGGCCACCGTGGCGCGCCGGCCCGACTCGGTGCGCCCGAGCTTCAGCACGACCACGGGCTTCTTCCGGGTCGCCGCCGCCAGCACCCGCCGCAGCTTGGCGCCGTCCTTCGCCCCTTCCATGAGACAGGCGATCACCTGCGTCTCGGGATCGTCGGCCATGTACTCGATGTAGTCGGCCATCTCCACCACGGCCTCGTTGCCGCTGGAGATGATGTAGTTGAAGCCGATGTTGCGGCTCGCTCCCAGCTCGGTGACGGCGTTGGTCAGCCCGCCGCTCTGGGAAATGAGCGAGACGCCGCCGGGCTCGGCGTCTTCCGGGATGGAGAAATAGGAATTGGCGAAGCCGTACTTGAGGCTCGCCACCCCCATGCAGCAAGGGCCGGTCACGGCCATCCCGCCGCCGGCCGCCAAGCGCTGAAGCTCTTCCTGACGCTTCCGCCCCGCGGGGGTGTTGCCGTCGGCGAAGCCCTCGGCCACGACGATGCCCGAGGGCACGCCCGCGGCCACCGCTTCCTCGATGACTCCGAGCACCCGCGTGACCGGCAGCGCCACCACCACGCAGTCCGGCGTCTGCGGCAACGCGCCCACCGACGGGTAGCACGCCTTGCCGCGGATCTCGTCGTAGTTGGGATTCACCGGATAGACCGCGCCCTGGAAGCCGGACGCGAGCACGTTCCCCAGGATCCGTCCGCCGGTGCTTCCCTTGGGGGATGCGCCCACGACCGCCACCGATCGCGGCCGGAGCAGCGCCTTGAGGTTGTCGTTTCCGCTCATGTCCGTTGAAAAACAGTCACTTACCGGCGAGCCGGCTCATGGCTCGGGCGGTGGATTGCGTCCGCGGTCCGGAACGCCATGGTGCCCCTTCTCCGCAACTCCCTGGAATCCAGGGGAAAACCACTGCCCAGATATTGGGCAATCCGCTGGATCGCGGATGGATAGGGCGGTTTTTCGCGCGTCCTGACATTATTCACAGCCCTTATCCACAGAGGGTGTTATCAAATTGACATGGTATCGTAACATTGGCGTCTCCCCGGCGGCCCATTTCGTTCCCGCTCCCGGTTACCCGACCGTGGGCACGCCGGGATCGGCCGGCTCATGGCTGTCGCGGTCGCGCACGTGATCGTACTGGCGGGCAAACCAGCGCATGTACTCACCGTAGGTCGTGGGTTCATAACGCGGCGGGTCGTCCGGCCCCTGACACGTAGGCAGACACGCCATGGGAAAGTCGTGGGTGGCGTCGAAGAAGAACGGGATGGCGTAGCGGTCGCGGCCGGCGTTGCGGTTCACCACCCGGTGCGGCGTGGACAGGAACCGGTGGTTGGTCCAGCGGCGCAGCATGTCCCCGGAATTGACCAGGAAGGTGCCGGGCACGACGGGCGCGTCCACCCACTCGCCGGAGGACATGCCGATGGCCAGACCTGGAAGCTCCGACTGCGGCAGCATGGTGAGGAAGCTCGAGTCCGTGTGGGGCGCGAGGCCGTACTGATCGATGTCGCCTTCATCCGCGGGCGGGTAATGGGACAGCCGCAGGGTGTACTGGGGCTCGCGAAAGGCCGCGTCGAAGTAGTCCGGCGGCAGGTCCAGCGCCGTGGCGTAGACCGGCAGCATGCGCTTGCACAGCCCCTCCATGGCGTCGAGATATTCCACCACCGTCTCCCGGAAGCCCGGCAGGACCCGCGCGTCGGGCCATGGGTTGGCGCAACGGTAGCGCACCCCCGCCACCACGTCCGGATGATCCAGCGGCAAATCGCGCTTGAGAAAGAACGCCTCGACGAAGTTGGGGCGCGTGGCCTTCTCCACGCGCGAGCTGCGGGAAACGTAGCCGTTGACCGGCATGTAGCCCACGTTGTGCTCGTTGCCGCGGACGGCCATCTTCCGGTCCAGCGGTTGGGCGTGGAAGCGGGCGCATTCGGTGAACACGGCGTCGATGAGACGTCGCGGCACCCCGTGTCCGTGGATGTAGTAGAAGCCTACGCGCTCCAGGGCGTCACGCAATTCCGCGGCCAGGGGTTGCAACGCGCCGGGGACGCCGGCCAGGTAACCGGCCAGGTCCAGCACCGGGATGCCGCTCGCGACCGCGGCGTCGAGCGCGGGCTCGCGCAAAGCCTTGGCCATGCCGCTCACCCCGTGGGCAGGACCGGCATGCCCTCGGGCGCGTCGATGGCGAACGCGTTGAGCGAGCATGCAAGACCGACGTAGCCGCCGACGATGCCGGTCAACTCCACCAGCCGCTGATTTCCAAGGCGCTCCCGCAGGGCCGTGAAGGTGGCTTCCGACACGCGGTGCGGCGGCCGCAGCAGCTCCTGCACGTAGCGGACGAAGGGCGCCTCGTCCTCGTTCAGCCCTTCGGGCGCCTTGCCGTCACGGATGGCGGCCACCGCTTCCTCGCGCACCCCGGCGTCCAGTGCGTGGCCGGAGTGGGCGGCCCACTCGTACACACAGTCCATCTCGCGGGCCACCGTGCAGATGACCAGTTCCTTCTCCTTCCGGGGAAAGTCCGAGGTGAAGAGCGAGTATCCCACCAAGTGCGCGGTGCGCGCTGCCACGTCGGGGCAGTGGAGCAGGTTGGCGTAGGGTGCGCTGATGCGCTTCCGGCTCGCCATGATGGAGTCATAGTGGTGGCGCTGGTCCTCGGGTATGGCCTCCCGTTCGGTCAACTCGGGTATGCGGGGCATGCTCGATCCTTCCCTCGGAAACGGCACCCCACCGCCGGTTTCCCGCTTCCGCGGGAATGGCGGAGGGGCGTCGGGCATTCACAGCGCCGGCGTGGTGGCCGGGGGCTTGCGGTGGTGTGTCGCCTGCTCGTAGGCGTAGGCGAACTGGATCATGCGCGCGTCGTCGTAGGGCCTTCCCAGGAAGGTGATGCCTCCCGGGAGGCCGTCCCGGGTGAAACCTCCGGGCGCCACCACCGACGACACGAAGATCAGGAACGTGTTGATGTGCGGCACTCCCCGCATGTTGACCCAAGGCGGCTGGATGCCGTCGCGGATGAGCGTGGGCTGGTGTTCCACCGACTTGTGCACGATGGCGTCGAGCCGGTGGTCGGCCATGACCTTCAACAGGTTTCCCATGAGTTTTTCGCGCGCCAGCAGGTACTGGTAGTGCTTGTCGGCGTCCAGGGGCGCCTTCCAGCGGTTCTGGGCGTTGTAGTGGACCTTGGCGAACTCCGGCGACGCCATGGCGTCCTCGCGCGATTCGAACGGCCGCTTGGCGCTCCTGCCGTAGTACAGCCTGAACGCCTCGTCGGCGTTCTTGGGGTTCCATGAGCGCTGTGCCAGGAGCTCGTTGAGCTGCGGTATCTCCACCGGGTCCACCACCTCGGCTCCGGCGGCCTTGAGGTCCGCCACCGCCTTGTCGAACAGCTCGGTGATCTGGCGAAAATCGTCGGTGTCGGGCTCCGAGGTGTATCCCATGGGCTCCCGCAGGATTCCCAGACGGGCGCCGGCGAGTCCGTTGGTGTCGAGGAAATCGGTGTAGCTCGAAGGGACGCGGCCGACGCCTCGGGCGGTCACCGGGTCCTCGGGGTCGTAGCCCACCATCACGTCCAGCAGCTTGGCCATGTCGGTGACCGTGCGCGCCATGGGGCCCAGGGAGCCGGTCATGTCGGGCCAGCCGTCGTAGACGCCGCCCCGGCTCACCAGCCCGGGCGTGGGGCGCATGCCCGCGACACAGTTCCAGGTGGAGGGCCGGCGGATGGAGGCGTAGCCCTCCTGTCCCACGGCCACGGTGGAAAAGTTGGCGGCCACGGCGCCGCCGGAACCGCCGGAGGAGCCGCCCACCGTACGCTCGATGTCATAGGGGTTGCGGCTGGAGCCGAAGAGCGAGCCGTGGGTGTCGCCGCCGCCCAGCTCGCCCAGGGTGGCCTTGGCCAGGATGATGGCCCCGGCCTTCTTGAGCTGCTCCACCACGAAGCAGTCGTGGTCCGGGTAGTAGTCCTTGAACAGGACGCTGCCCAGGGTGGTGGGCATTCCCTTGGCGTCCCCCTGGTCCTTGAAGATGATGGGAATGCCGTGAAGCGGACCGCTCAGGGGCGCGGCGCCGAGCCGGTCGGCCTCCTCCAGGGCGTTGGGGTTGACCGTGATGATGCAGTTGAGCGCCGGGCCGTTCTTGTCGTACGCCTCGATGCGGTCGATGTACGCCTGCACCAGTTCACGGGGGGTCAACTGCCCCGACTCGTAGGCCTTGTGGACGGCCTCGATGGTGGTTTCCACCACGTCGAAATTGCTCATGTGGGTCTCCTGGGAGCGTGTCGGAATCGTACTCTGAGGTAGGTCGGGTTAGCCGAAGGCGTAACCCGACTCCCTAGAAAAACGCCAGGGTGCGCATCTCGATGCTCTCCCGCGGCGGCGCGTCGGACGGCGTGTCCGGGTCGTCGAAGGCCGAGTGCAGGGTCCAGCGGGCGCGCCCGTCCTTCTCGGACTCGAAGGTCTTGAACACCACCGCTTCGTGCCGCTCCATGTGCGGGAAGTAGTACCAGTAATGGTCGGGATTGAAGGTGTAGTGGAGCGTCTCGCCGCGCCGGTCCGGGTAGATGCGCGCGGTGGGGATGGCGCCTTCCATGCCCGTGCTGCGCGCGTCGCAGATGGCCAGCGGATCCCGAATCACCGGCCGGTTGATGGGGCGCCAGGTCTGCACCACGGCGAAACGCCCCTTGAGCAGCTCTTCCGCCTCGTCGGGCAGGATATCCCGCACCCGCTGCGGCCCCGACCAGTCCGTGTAGTCGTTGTGGGCGCCGCGCACCGGGCCGCCCACCTGCTTCGCCTCCCGCGTGGCCTCGTCACCGGAGCGAAGCGTGTGGTCGAACACCACCACGCGCTTGGCCCCGGAGGTCTTCTTCACCAGCTCCTCGGTCTCCTTGTAGTAGACCGAGCGCAGCTCCTCCTCGTCGTAGAAGTCCTTCATCTGCGTGTCGTGGCGCACCAGCACGAACCCCTCGCGCTCCAGCGAAAGATCGCCGGCCAGGAGCCGAGCGTTGTGGATCGTGACCGTGTGGCGCTCGTAGTCGCCCTTGCGCTTGCGGTCGGCCTCTTTCTGGCTCAGGCCGCCGTAGCTCGCGGGTGCCTCGGTGTCCCTGCTGAGGTAATTGACCACGCCCTGGATGGTTTCCGGCTGTATCGCCTCTTGGGGTTTCGCCATCGAGCCCTCCTTCTCATCGTCATTCCCGCCCTCGACCTGATCGGGGACGGGAATGACGGAGGCCGTAACAATCACTAATCGAAAAACCTAGTCAAAACCATAAAACCGCGCGCAGTTGTCCCACAGGATCTTTCGCTTTGCGTCGTCGGGCAGGTCGAGTTCCAGGAATTCATCCACGGCGTGGGGATACCTGGAGTCGCCGTGGGGATAGTCGGTGGAGAAAACGAGCTGGTCGTAGCCGAACTCCTCGATGGTGAACCGCGCCGGGGTCTCGTCCG